>CAZCGD010000065.1:0-16031 GCA_964498105.1 uncultured Streptomycetaceae bacterium | reverse complement strand
CTTGTTGAACGTCGCGTGGAGGGGCACCTCCACCGAGGCCTTGGCCTTCAACTCGGGGATTTCCCGCGCCACCGGGAAGTCCATGTAGTCCTTGATGAAGAAGGACAAGCGCAGGTTCTTGTAATCGTCGTTGGTGTCGTTGCGCACCCTGACCTGGCCGAGCCGTTCGGTCGCGTACTGCCGGTGTGCGGACGCAAACATCCGGGTGAGCCGCAAGTCCTCAATCACCAGGCGCGCGCCGGTGCCGGTCTGCGCTTTCTTTTTCAGCTCGTATGCGACGTCGAGCTGGCGCCGGTTCGCTTCCGTTGGACTGCGGCCCACCACGTGCGTCAGCGTGGCGATTGCGGCATCGAAATTGCGCCGCTCGAGGTTCATCTCGGCCAACAGCAGGAGCGGAGCATCGTTGCGGTCATCCAGGCGCGCTGCCCGCTCGAGGTGCGCCTGGGCGTCCTCGTAGCGGTTGTTCTCGGAGTAGCTCCGCCCGAGCCTGAATTGAACGTCGAACGAGTCCGGATTCAGCGCCAGCGCGCGCTTCAGCGTCTCGATTGCCTCGCCGTTCTTGCCCTGCCGATGCGCGGCATCGGCGGCAAGCAGCAGCGGCTCGACGCTCTTAGGCAGCATCCGCTGCGCCTCGCGCGCCGCGTTGCCCGATTCGTGCCACCGCCCCAGCGCGGCAAGCGTGCGCGCCTGCGCGAGCCTCAGCTCCGCATCGGCCGGCTCCAGCGCGATGGCGCGCTCGAGTGCGGCGAGAGCGGGCGCATGACTGCCGGCACGCGATTCAAGTTCCGCGAGCCGGCGCAGCACCCCGGAATCCACCCCCGGCAGCGCAGCCGCCTTGGCGAGCGCTTCGCGGGCCTTGGTGCCGTCGTTGAGCGCCAGGTACGCTTCGGCCAGCGCGCCCCACGCCGCGCCGTGGCGCGGATCGAGCCGCGTCGCGCGCGCAAGGGACAGCACGGCTTCCTCGTTCTGGCGTTGCACGAGAGCGATCCGCCCCACGACGTACTGGCCCATGCTCTCCTGGGCGGGTGTGCCGACCAGCGAGAGCGCGATGGTGCGGGCCTGGTCGAGTTCACCCAGCGCGAGATGCACGTTCGCGGTTGCGATCAACGCCTCCGTATCGCGCGGCGAGGCCGCCAGCACCTTCGCGTAGCGCTCGAGCGCCTCGCGGGGACGGCCGAGCCCTTCGAGCAGCCGTCCGGCACGGCGCAGCGGAGCGAGTTCCGCCGGATTGGCCGCGGCGGCAGCGTCGAGTTCGGCGAGTCCCTTCTCGGTTGCCCCGAGACGAATGAACGCTTCGCCGAGGAGCGCGCGAGCGGCCGTGTTGTTCGGCTCCTTCGCGAGCGCCGTGTCGAGACAACGCACCGCGCCGGCGCCGTCACCGAGCTTCAGGCTCAGTTCCCCGCACAGCAGGTAGGTTGCCCCATCCGCCTGGCCAGCGACGATGGCCCGCTCCACCACGGATCGGGCGCCGAGCGTATCGCCAGCGGCCACCATGGCTCCGGCTTCGAGCCTGCGCCCGACGATCTCATTCCCGGGTCGGCGCGAGAGGTCCTGGAACTGACCGAGCGCCGCATCGTGGCGTCCCATCGCGGAGTAGCTGCGCCCGAGGTACTCGATCGCGGCGACGTGATCCGGTGCTACCTTCACGGCGCGTTCCAGCGTCGCGGCCGCCGGCTCGTAGCGCCTGGCCTCGTAATGACGGTAACCGCTGCGGAACAGGTCTTCGGCCGGCGCCGAGTGATCGCCCTCGATCCCGAAGTTGCTGTAGGCGCTCACGCGGTAGAACTGAAAGCGGCTCGCCGTGTCGGCCTCGAACGAGGCGTCCGGGGTCTGCGTCTCGATCAGGCGTTCATAGGGGCCATCGCGCGCTGGCGCCGCGTACACGCGATAGCCCGACACAAAACGCTCGCCCGACTTGCGCCAGACGACCCGGACCCTCGCGGGCTCGCCACGCACCTCCACCGCCCCCACGCGCTGTGGCGGCTGCAGAAAATGGTAAGTCGCAAGCTGCTTGCGTTCGCTATCGTGGAGGACGAGCTCGGTGCCGGAGTGTGGGATCGACAGCGTCGCTTCGGCCGAGGGTTCGATCTGCGGCGCGCGGTACGCAGCAAAAGTGAATTCACGCGCAGTGCCCTGGAACACGTCGATCAACTGCCTGGCCCCTTCCGTTGTAGCCAGGACGTACAGGCTGTTGTCGCTATCGATGCTCAACCCCTTGATCGTCTGGTACGGCTGCGGCGCGCCGCCCACGGCGAAGCGCCATTCCCGTTTGGCCGAGAACACCTGCACGGTGCGGCTGTCGGCGTCCGCGACGTAGATGTTGCCGGGCTTGTCCGTGACCACGGCGACCGGGCGCCCGACACGGCGCGGCTGGTTCTCCACGTCGGCGAGCTTTGCCACGAAGATCCCGTCGCGCGTGAAGATCTGCACGCGCTGGTTGCCGGTGTCGGCGACGTACAGGTACTCGCCGAGATGCAGCCCGCCGATGTCGGAGAACTCGCCGTCGCGCGAGCCGCCGCTGCCAACCGCGAAGCGCAACTTGCCATCGTGGCCGAAGACCTTGACGCTGTCGCCGTCGGCGATCGCGATGTCGCGCGCGTCGACCGCGGCGCGGTGCGGCCGCTGCAAGCCGGCGAACTCGAATTTCGGCTTGCCGGCGGCGTCGAGCCGGGTGGCCTTGCTGTCTCTCCATCCGCTCATCAGGCACAGCACGTCGTCGCCGTCGAGCGCGTAGGCACGGTCGCATTCGATGTTGCGCCAGGCCGCGCGCCGCACGCTCGGCAGGCGCTCGGTATCGGGCGCCGCGATTTTGACATCGGTAACGCGGAAGAACTCGATCTTCCGGTTGCCGGTGTCGACGACCGCGAGATCGCGCCCGGCGACCGCAATCGCGGCGATCCCGGCGAACTGGCCGCGACCGCTGCCGGGGCTGCCAAAGCTGCCGCGCGCCTGCCCGCGTTCCCAATCAATGTCCGTGATGTTGCCGTGCTCGCCGTCACCGATGAATACGCGCCCGTTGGCGTCTACGGCGAGCGCGCGCCAGCGCGCGCCGCGGCCACCCGACAGGGACTCGGAGGTAAGCCGTTTGAGCAACTGCCCCGAATAGGAATAGACGGACAGGCGTCCCCCGTCCAGTTCCTCGAGAACGTAGACGCGCTCCGCGCCGTCCACCGCGACCTGCGCGGGACGAACGAGCGCCGTAGCCGGATCCTTGCCGCCGCCGATGGGGTGCAGGAACACGCCGTCTTCCGAGTAGACCGCGACGCGATTGTTGCCACGGTCCGCGACGTAGAGCCGTTGCCGGATGGACGCTGCAAGACCCTCGGGGTCGCTCAACTGGCCGTAGCCGGACCCGGCGCCGCCGAAGACTTTCTCGATGCGCCCCTGGGCGTCGACGAGCGCAACGGTGTCGTCGCTCGTGTTCGCGACCGCAATGCGGCCCGAGCCGAAAACCGCGAGCCCGCCGGTCTTCTTCGAGCTGAACGACCGGTCGCGCCCCGCGAGTTCGGTCGGCGTGGCCGTCTCGCCCGCGAGCCGCCACACGGCGCCGCGACCGCGCTCGCTGAAGAGCAGCGACCCGTCCGCGGCAAAGGTCGCCCCGCGCACCTCTTCGAGCACCGCGCGGTCCGTGGCCTGCCAGGAACGCAGGAACTGCACTTCGGAACGCTGCGCGACGGCCGCCTGGCTCAGAACCAGCGCGGCGCACGACAAAAGGATCCCTCTACAGCAACTAATTTTGCAGCTAGAATCGCCGGAATTCATCATGACTCCTTGGCGCCTGCCACTTCCCCTGTAGGCTCGATGCCCCAACCCAACGAGCGTAAGAGTCTAGCACCCGCCCGCCTCGCCAGAAAGGTTGGCGCCGGCCTGACTCTGCTTGCGATCGTGACCTATTTCCTCGGCGTCCCGCTCCTCGATCTGCTGGAACTGAAAACCTACGATATCCGGCTGCGGGCATTGCCCCCGGCGCCACCGCAGCACGTAACGATCGCCGCGATCGACGAGCGCAGCCTGGCCGAGCATGGGCGCTGGCCGTGGAGCCGGGCGACGCTTGCCACCCTGGTCGACCAGCTCGATGCGGCCGGCGCCCGGGTGGTCGCATTCGATGTGTTCTTCCCGGAGGCCGAATCGCGCGCGGCAGACGAGCGGTTCGCCCGCGCCATTGGGGCCGGCCGCCGGGTGGTGTTGAGCGTGGTCTTTCTGCTCGACCGCGCGGAAGCCCGGCAGGTCGGGGCCGAGCGCGTGGATAGTGCGCGGCAGGCGATCGCCGGGCACGCAATCCAGGATGTGCAGAAGCACGGAGCAGGGACCGAATTCCCGATGCCGGAACCGCACGGTGTCCTCGCCAACATCCCGTTCCTGCAGCGCAGCGCCGCCTACTCCGGGCACATCAATGTTCTCCCCGACGCCGACGGCACGCTGCGGCACGCGCCCCTGGTCCACCGCTACGACGGCCGCTACTACCCGTCGTTCAGCGTGCAGATTGCCCGCGCCCTCCTCGACGACCAGCGCCTCGTGCTGCACACCGAATCCTACGGAATTTCAGGCCTCGAGATCGGCGCGCGCCACGTGCCGACCGACGAGCAGGGCCGGATCCTGGTTCGCTATCGCGGCCCTGCGCAAACTTTCCCCACAATTTCCATCGCCGACATCCTGGGCGGACGCGCGGACCCGGCGTTGCTGCGCGACCGGGCCGTGCTGATTGGCGCCACCGCCAAGGGCATCGGCGACATCCGCGTGACGCCCTATGGCTCCGCGTACCCGGGCGTCGAGCTGCACGCCAACGTGATCGAGGACCTGCTGGCGGGCGGGATGCTGCGGCGGCCCGAGTGGATGGGGGTCGTCGATGTCGGCATTTTGATCCTGCTCGGGCTCGCGCTCGCCTGGCTCCTCCCGCGCGCGGGCGTACGGGGCGGCGCGTTGCTTGCGCTCGGCGCGCTGGCCGGCTATCTGGTCCTTGCCCAGCACCTGTTTCAGGCGCAGGGGCTGTGGTTGAACGTCGTCTACCCGACGCTCCTCGTCGCGGCTCTGTTCGTCTCGACCATGCTCGTGCAGTACTTCTCCGCCGAGTCGGAGAAGCGCTACTTGAGGACCGCCTTCCAGCACTACCTGCCGGCGACCGTGATCAACGAGATCGTCGCCGACGCCGGCAAGCTGCGCCTCGGCGGGGAGAAGCGGGAGCTGACCGTGCTGTTCTCCGATATCCGCGGCTTCACTGCGCTGTCCGAGACGCTCGCCCCCGAGGACCTGGTCAAGTTTCTCAACATCTACTTCACGGCGATGACCCAAAAGGTCTTCGACCACAAGGGCTCGCTCGACAAGTACATCGGCGACGCGATCATGGCAATTTTTGGCGCGCCGATCGCCGACCCGCAGCATGCGCTGGGCGCCTGCCGCGTAGCGCTCGACATGGTCGGCGCGTTGAAGGCGCTGGAGGGCGAGTGGCGGCGCATCGGTTTGCCGCAACTCCGCGTCGACATCGGCATCGGCATCAGCACCGGCCCGATGATCGTCGGCAACATGGGCTCGGTGGACCGCTTCAACTACACGGTCACCGGCGATGCCGTGAACCTCGCCTCGCGCATCGAATCCCTCAACAAGACCTACGGCACGAACATACTGGTGAGCGAGTACACCTACGAGCAGGCGAAGAACGATCTGCCGCGCGCGCGCGAGGTCGACCGGGTGCAGGTTCGCGGGCGGGAGCAGTACGTCCGGCTCTACGAACTCATCCCCGAGGGCAAATACGCGAGCCTCGAATGGCTCGCGGAGTTCGCGGAAGCGTACCGGCTGATGCGCGAGGGGGATGTTGCGCGCGCCGCCGACCGCTTCGAGGCGCTGCACGCGCGGGTCGCCGACCCGGTGAGTGCGTACCACGCGCAGGCCTGCCGCAAGTCGCACCGGCGCGAGGCGGAACGGTCGTAGTTTGCAGTTGGCAGTTTGCAGTTGGCAGTTTGCAGTTGGCAGTTTGCAGTTTGCAGTTGCTGCCAACTGACGGCTGACGGCTGCCAACTATCAGGGCCTAAGGTAAGCGTAACCCTCGCGCTGCTGCAACCGCGTGATCTCTGCGACGCCCGAAGGGACCCAGGTGGCTTCGGGAATGAACTGGCTTCGCGTCATCTTGCGGTTGCGCAGGGTGATCTCGCACACGTCGAACTTGATGCCCTGCGCCTTCAGTTCCTCGACACGGACGTTATAGGGATTGCCGTTGCGGTCCTTGGCGCCCTCCATCAGAAAGTCTACGCCCTGCGCGTGCGTAATCACCACGATCTTCGCCTTCGGGTTGACTTCCAGGTGATTGCCGATGTTGCGCAGCGCGTTCACCGCCTGCGCGCCGGTATCGTTGACGTGATAGACGACCTTGTCGGGCGCGATGTTGGACTTCGCGTCCCCGCCGCCGGTGGACGCGCATCCCATCACAAAAAACAGCGCCACCGCTGCCAATGCACAACCCATTCGAGTCGCAGTCATGATCGCCTCTCTCGCCAGCTGATATTCCGGTAAAGGATACATTAACATTGGGCACAGGCAAAAAATGAATCCAGCTTGACTCCACCCCCACCCTGACCCGCCGATGACCGTCACCAGGCATCTACTTATCACCGGCCGCGTGCAGGGCGTGGGCTACCGCTTCTACATGCAGAGGAAGGCGCGTGAACTGGGTGTCGCCGGCTGGGTGCGCAACCGCAGCGACGGCACGGTGGAAGCCGTGGTCCACGGCAGCTCCGAACAAGTGGACGCCGTCGTCGCGTGGGCCCGGCGCGGCCCGCCGAGCGCGGTGGTCGCAGACGTGCGCGTCGCCGATGCCAGCGGAGATTTCACGACGTTCGAGGCGCGCCCGACGGAGTAAGACCTCTTACCGCAGAGGACGCAGAGGACGCTGAGGAAAATCAATAGTCAGGATTTGGTATACCCACGCTCCTCCAAGTCGATACGATCCTCTTCAAGCGCTGACTTCAGATCTTGTTGAATTCCGACGCGCAGCAACGGGGCAAGCAAGCGAAAAAGACCATTCAAGGGCATGTCGACCTCCAGACGCACTAGCGTGCTGTTTGGCCCCTGGGACTCGAAGGTCTGCTTGATCGTGGTGCCGACGTTTGTACCCGAGATGCTGCGCATGGTTGAACTGCCGTCGGGATTGACGCGCACTTCGTATTCATCCTCCTGAAGCGCACCGAATACGCGGCGACGACCAGTGTATTGGCATCCTGTAGCCAAAGGCCGTACGTTGCTCACCTGAAATCCCTTATGTATCCCGGCACGTTCGTGGTGCGCAAAGTCTATGAATTGGCTCTGCACTTCGCTTATAGGGCGTGCGATGACCTTTTCGCTCTTTACGACGATGTTTGACATGATCTATCTCCTCAAATGAGCCGTTGGAAACGGTACCAGAAACTCCGTCGCTGCGCTTTAAGCCGATACGCCATGGAGCCGCCTGACTTCCAATCTGTCTTGGTTTCCCCCGCGTCCATCCTCACCCCCGCCCCTCTCCCAAGCTGAGAGGGGAGGCTCGAGCCTTCCCTTCTCCCCTCGGGAGAAGGGGAAGGGATGAGGGGATGGCGTCCTCCGCGGTGAGAGGTTTGATTTTCATTCTGATCTTGTTTCTCTTGGCGTCTTGGCGGTTCATTTGTTGTTCTTATTGTTATCTGTGTTTATCTGTGTTCATCTGTGGCAGAAATAACAATGTTGAATGCTGAGTGTTAAATGTTGAGTTAACACCTAAGGCTGCGTTCCAGTCAAAATTCAACATTCAAAATTTAACACTGTAGTCCTGGCGTCTTGGCGGTTCAGTCCTTGGTTTTGATCTTGTTAATCCTGTTAATCCTGTCTATTCGCTTTTCTTGGCGTCTTGGCGTCCCCGGATCGAGTCCGGGGCAAGTTTGGCGGTTCAATTTCTGATTCGTTTTTCCTTCGTGTCCTAAGTGTCCTCCGTGTCTCAGCTTTTCTGGTTTTGACCCGAGCCCGCCTTGCCGCGAATCGCCTCCGCCCGGCGCTTGTATTTCTCCGCCTCGACCTGCCGTCCCTGCGCGTCGAGCGCCGTGGCGAGGTTATCGAGGGTGTGCGCAAGGCTCAAATGGCCGGGCTTGAGGGATTTCTCCTTCGCCGCCAGCGCGCGGCGCAGGTAGTTCTCGGCTTCCTTGTATTTTTCCTGCTTCAGCAGGATCGCGCCCATGTTGTGCAGGGCGGCGGCGGTGTTGAAGTGATCAGCGCCGAGCTTCTTCTGGAAGATGGCGAGCGCCCTGCCCTCGAGCTTCGCCGCCTCCGCGAACTGGCCTTGCGCGATGAGGATTTCGGCATTGTTATGGAGCGCGATGCCGGTTGAAGGATCGTCGGCGCCGTAGTGCCGGGTGCGGACCGCGACCAGGCGCTGCGCCAGGGGCAGGGCTTCGTCCTGTTTGCCTTGAAGCCGGAGGGCCAGGGCCAGCGTCGAAAGACTTAGCTCCGTGGCGCGGTGGTCCGGCCCGAGCGAAGACTCCGCTTCCTTGAGCGCCTCGCGCGCGAACAACTCCGCCTGCTGCAAGCTGCTGCGCTGCAGGTGCGCGGCGGCCTGGTCGTGCAGGAGCTTCCACTCCGCTTCGCCGCCGATCGCCGGAATCGCGGCGAAGAGCAGCAGCGCTGCAGCTGCTGCCAATGCAAGATGACTGACGACTGACAACTGACGGCTGCTCTTGCGGCTCATTCTTACTTGGCGTGCTCGGCGGTTCCTAGATACCGTGAATCGTGATTCGATTCCCGCGCGTTGAACGGCGGCTTCCGTCCGTTCGAACGCGCGGAGTTAAACCGGCGCGTAGCGTCCGGATTTAACGCTACTTGGCGGTTCAATCGAGCAGGGATGAGGGTTGGGCTCCCACCACCCCGCGTCCGCCGGACGCACCCCTCCTCGGGCAGGAGGGGATTTTTCGAGTTGATTTTGTTAATCCTGTTAATCCTGTCCATTCTGTTCTTGTATTTCTTGGCGTGCTTGGCGTGCTTGGCGGTTCAATTGTTGTTCGTGATTTTCCTTCGTGTCCTTGGTGTCCTTCGTGTCTCGGCTTTTCTTGGCGCCTTGGCGTCTTGGCGGCGAGTTATTGCTCTGCCCGCGATTCGTTGTAGACAATCGTCACGTTCTCCGGGCTGAGCCAATCGGACAACGACTTGATCAGGTCGTCGTGCAGGTTAACGCGCCAGGCGTCGCCCAGGCCTATTTCGCACGCCGCGCCGCGATTGACATAGACCACCGACACCGGGCAGCGCCCGCTGCGGTAGGGCGCGAGCAGGTCGCGCAGGCGGCCGCCCGAGGAGGCGCCGTTGCAGGTAAGCCGCACGCCGCGCGCGAAGCGGTTGCGGGCTTCGGTCAGGTCGAGCGCATTGACCGCGCGTATGCTCGCCCGCGCCTCGCCCGCGCTCTCGTACTCGCCGTTCACCGTGCGGCCGCCACCGCGGGCGCGCAGTTGCACTTCCAGCACCAGCAGCTCGTCTTCCTTGATCTTCTGGCGGAACTTGTCGAACACCTCGCCGAAGAAGATCACTTCGTTGCTGTCCGAGTCATCGGCGAGCGTGATCACGCCCATTCTCCCGCTCGCGGTGTTCTGGATGCGTACCCCCATTACCACGCCGGCGACCCAGTAGGTGCGCCCCGAATATTCGCCGGGCGACAGCGCCGCAAGCTCCCCCACCCGCGTGCGGGCGAAACGGCGCACTTCATCGCGGTAGACGTTGAAGAGGTGCCCGCTCAGGTAAAAGCCGAGCGCGAGCTTCTCATTCTGCAGCCGCTCCTTGGAGTCCCAGCGCGGCGCGGCGATGAGCGCGGGCCGCTGCGCCGCTTCCGTGAGGTCCCCGAACAGGCTCACCTGGTTGGCGGAACGGCTCGCCTGCTCCGCGCTCTCCAGCGCCATGCCGACGGACGCGAGCAGGCTCGCACGATGGTCGTTGATGCCATCGAACGCGCCGGCGCGGATCAGCGACTCCACCACCCGCCGGTTGACGAGCCGCTTGTCCACGCGGTGGCAGAAATCGAACAGGTCCTGGAACGGGCCCGCCTTGCGCGCCCCGACAATGGAGTTGATCGCCATCTCGCCCGTGCCCTTGATGCCGCCAAGCCCGTAGCGGACCACCCCCCCTTTTCCTTCCCCCCCTTGGGAAGGGGGGGATGAGAGGGGGGGTACCGGCTCGAAGCGGTAGTTCGAATCGTTAACGTCCGGCGCGCGCAGGACCACGCCGTGCGCCTGCGCATCGTCCACGAACTGCTTCACCTTGTCCGTGTCGTTCATCACCGCCGACATATTGGCGGCGAGAAAAGCCGCGGCATGGTGGGCCTTCATGTATGCGGTTTGATACGCCACCAGCGCATAGGCGGCCGCATGTGAGCGGTTGAAACCGTAGCCCGCGAACTTTTCCATCAGGTCGAACAATTCGTGGCCCTTGCGCGCGCTGACGTCGTTCTTCCCCGCACCCGCCACGAAGCTGCTGCGGTGCTGGGCCATCTCTTCGGGCAGCTTCTTGCCCATCGCTCGCCGCAACAGGTCGGCACTGCCCAGGCTGTAGCCGCCGATCACCTGCGCGATCTGCATCACCTGCTCCTGGTACACCATGATGCCGTAGGTGGGCCTAAGGATCGGCTCCACCCGCGGGTCCGGGTAATCGACGCGCCCGCCGTGCTTGCGGCGCACGAATTCCGGAATCAGCTCCATCGGTCCCGGCCGGTAGAGCGCCACCAGCGCCACGATGTCCTCGAACCGGTCCGGCTTCGCGCGCGTGAGGAGATCCCGCATGCCGCGCGATTCAAACTGGAACACGCCGGTCGTATCGGCGGCTGCGAATACCCGGTAGGTCGCCGCGTCGTCCAGCGGCAGCGTGCTCAGATCGACAGGCTCGGGAGTCTTGTCGCCTGTCTTCTCCCTCATCCCGCCGCCCTCATCCCTCATCCCTCGAATGTATTTCAGCGTCCAGTCGAGGATGGTGAGCGTGGTGAGGCCGAGGAAGTCGAACTTGACCAGCCCGACCGCCTCGACGTCCTTCATGTCGAACTGGGACACCGCGCTGTCGGAGCCGTCCGGCGTGTAGAGCGGGCAGAAGTCGGTCAACTTGCCAGGCGCGATCAGCACGCCGCCCGCGTGCATGCCGACGTTTCTCGTCAGGCCCTCGAGCTGCTCGGCGAGAGCGACGAGTTCGCGCACTTCCTCTTCTTTCTGCTCGCGCTCCCTGAACTGCGGCTCTTCCTTGCGCGCGTCCTCGAGCGTGATGTGGCGGCCCGGCTGGAACGGTATCAACTTGGCAAGCTGGTCGCAGAACGTGTACGAGAGATCGAGCACGCGCCCGACGTCGCGCACCACCGCGCGCGCCGCCATGGTGCCGAAGGTGACGATCTGCGACACGCTGTCGGCGCCGTACTTGCTCTTCACGTACTCGATCACGCGGTCGCGCCCGTCCTGGCAGAAGTCGATGTCGAAGTCCGGCATCGAGACGCGCTCGGGATTGAGGAAGCGTTCGAACAGCAGGTCGTAGCGCAACGGGTCGAGGTCGGTGATGCCGAGCGAATAGGCGACCAGCGACCCGGCGCCCGAGCCGCGGCCCGGCCCTACCGGCACGTCGTTCAGCTTCGCCCAGTTGATGAAATCGGCGACGATCAGGAAGTAGCCGGGGAACCCCATCTTCTGGATGGTCCCGATCTCGAACTCGAGCCGCTCCCGGTAGCGCGGCAACTGCTCCGCCCGCGCTGCCGCGTCGCGGTAGAGCTGCGGCAGCCGCCGCTCCAGGCCTTCGTTGGCGCGGCTGCGCAGGTAATCGTCGAGGCTGATGTTGTCCGGCGTCACGAACTGCGGCAGCCGGCTCTTGCCGAGCTCGATCGTCAGGTTGCAGCGCCGCGCGATCTCGACGCTGTTGGCGAGCGCCTGGGGAACGTCCTGGAACAGCGCGGCCATCTCCGCTTGCGTCTTGAAGTACTGCTCCGCGCTGTGGAGCTTCGGCCGGCGCTGGTCGGACAGCGTGTAGCCCTGCGCGATGCACACGCGCGCCTCGTGGGCGCGGAAATCCTCGCGCTTCACGAACTGCACCGGGTGCGTCGCCACCACCGGCAGCTTGAGCGCCGAGGCCAGCCCGAGCGCGCGCTGCACGTAGGTCTCGACCGGCACGCTCGCAGCGCCGATCACGGCAGCGCCCTTGCCGAGCCGCTGCAGCTCGATATAGTAGCGGCCCGGGAACAGCTGGTCCCATTCGCGGGCGAGCCGCTGCGCCTGGACCCCATTGTCCGCCGCCAGCGCCTGTCCGACGTCGCCATGGTGCGCGCCGGAGAGCGCGATCAGCCCCTCGGTGCCTTCCGCAAACCAGCTTTTCTTCAACTCGGGCCGGCCGCGGTACTGGTTGGTGCGGTAGGCGCGGGTGAGCAGGTCGCACAATTTAAGGTAACCGGCACGCGACTGGCACAGCAGCAAGCCGCGGCAGGCCTTGTCGCGGTCGGCCTCGTTTTCGAGCCAGATGTCGCAGCCGATAATAGGCTTCACGCCCTTGCCGCGCGCTTCTTCGTAGAACTTGACCAGGCCGAAGACGTTGGACAGATCGGTCAGCGCCAGCGCCGGCATGCCGTCGGCCGCCGCCGCCACCACCGCCGCTTCCAGGCGGACGATGCCATCCACGATCGAATACTCGCTGTGCAATCGCAGGTGGATGAACGATGGCGCCGGCATCACGATAGTTTACGCCGTGCCCAATTCTTTTTTAACCGTTTTTGCGATCTTCAACGCGAAAACGTGCAAGCCCGCGCCATGAGGGTCGAGGGAAGGGGCTGTTCCGGGTTCCAGGTTCAAGGTTCAAGGTTTAACTCGGAACTTTGAACTTGGAACTTTGAACGGGGTGTCACCCGACACTCGTCCCTCGTCCCTCGTCAGTACACCCGCGTGACGCGCCAGCCCCGGCTTTCGAGCAGCGACAGCACGCCGCCGCTGCCGTAGAGGTGCAGCGCGCCGACAGCGATGAACGCGCCGCCCTCCCTCAGTCGCGCCTCCGAGCGCTCGGCCATGCGCACGTTACGCTCGTCGAGCAGGCGGTGGGCAAATACCGCCCTCAGCCGCCTGGCTTCCGCCCCTTCGCCGCCGCTCGCCTCGCTGATGCGCCATAAGCCGGCCAGGTCGCGCGCGAGATAGGCCTCGACCAGGCGCCCGATAAGCGCCGGCATGCGTTCGTAGTTTTCCACCGCGTGCCTGAGCAGGGCCACCTGGTCCGCCTCGGGCATGCCTTCGAAGATCGCGATCTGCTCGTCCATGCTTTCCAGCTCGTGCACCGGCTTGCCCTGCTCGGCCGCGATGCGCGCCAGCACGATGTCGAGCACTCCGGACGGATCCTGTTGCGGCGCGCTCAACAACAGCGCTACCGCCCACGGCTTGAACATCCGCAGCAGCGGATCCGGCAGCCCGAGCCCGGCAGTGATGGCGGCGGCCTTTGCGACGAGGTCCGGCCCGGCCACCCCGTGCAGATCGCGCCCGTCGTCGTAGATCATGCGCTTGGCCAGCACGAGGATAGTGCCGGGGTCGAGCCTCACCTCGAGCGTGAGGCTGCGTGCCCGATTGAGTTCGTTCACCACCGCGGTCGGCAGGGCAGTCACCCGCGGATCGGCGAGATGGATGGTGCCGAAGACGTAGCTGGCCGGCGCGCTTTTCCCCTCGATGCGCCACAGCAGGCCGCGTTCGTAGCGCTCCGCGGCAGGCGCCGGCGCAATCCCGCCGGCCAGCACGCCCAGCAGGGCAATCGCGCATGCGGCGCGCGCGCGCAGCCCGATGTCCCGGAGAATGCTGATCACATACATGTTGTAGAATTCATCGCCGTTCCTGAGTAAGTGACGACTGACTGACGGCTGACAATTGCAGCCGGATTCTAGCCGAATCCCGCCACCGAGCATCGTATACCCTGCGCCGATTTCCATTCACCCGTCAGTCGTCACGCCTAACCCTATATGAAACCGAGTCAATCGCATTTCCATGATATCCGCGGCCTGCGATATCACATCCGCACGTGGGGACCTCCCGATGGGCCTCGGATATTCCTGCTGCATGGCTGGATGGACGTGGGTGCGTCGTTCCAGTTCCTGGTCGACTGTTTCTCCCGCGATTGGCACCTCATCGCCCCCGACTGGCGCGGCTTCGGCCAGTCGGAATGGACGCGCGACGAAGGCTACTGGTTTCCCGATTACTACGCGGACCTGGAGGCGCTGCTCGATCTCTATCAGCCGTCCGGGCCGGCGCTCCTCGTCGGGCACAGCATGGGCGGCATCATCGCCTCGGTCTACGCCGGCATCCGCCCGGACCGCGTATCACGCCTGGTATCGCTCGAAGGCCTGGGGTTGACGCGGCACCCGCCTGACCAGGCGCCCCTGCGCTACATGCATTGGTTGGGCCAGTTGAAGGATGCGCCGGGCTTCAAGCCGTACCGCTCCTTCGAAGAGGTTGCCGCCCGCCTCCGGAGAAAAAATCCCAGGTTATCGGAGGAGCAGGCGGCGTTCCTCGCGCGGCACTGGGCAAAGCGGCTCGACAATGGAGACGTCGTGCTGGCGAGCGATCCACGGCACAAGCTCGTCAATCCCTATCTGTTCCGGGTCGAGGAGGCGATTGCCTGCTGGCGGCGCGTTACCGCGCCGGTGCTGCTGGTTTCGGGCAGTCAGTCGGAAATCCCGGCGCGCATGAAGGATACGCCGGAGCAGTTGGCGGAGCGCAAGGGCGCGTTCCGCGACCGCCGCGAGGTGGTGCTCGACGACTGCGGCCACATGATGCACCACGACCAGCCGCAGCGGCTGGCGCGCATCATCGAGGAATTTTTGACGGGCTAGACAAGGCGGAATTGTTAAGCTAAATTGAATCGCACTCACGAGCGCAATACCCTCTTACCAAACAACCCGTTTAGCCATGGGGAGTCAGTCATGACGCGAGTCTCAACATTGATCGTCGCGCTGTTTGTCGCCGGCGCCGTGTGCGGCACCGCCAGCGCGCAGGATACGCTCAAGAAAATCAAGGATACCGGCACCATCACGCTGGGCCACCGCGAGACGTCCATCCCCTTCTCCTACTTCGACGACAAGCAGCAGGTCATCGGCTACGCGATGGACATCTGCTACAAGGTCGTGGACGCGATCAAGGCCGAGCTCAAGATGCCGAAGGTGGACGTCAAGCTGAACCCGGTCACTTCCGCCACCCGCATCCCGCTGATGGCGAACGGCACCATCGATCTCGAGTGCGGCTCGACTACCAACAACCTCGAGCGCCAGAAGCAGGTCGCGTTCGCCACCACGCATTTCGTGACGGCCAACCGCTTCGTCAGCAAGAAGGCGTCCAACCTGAAGACGGTGAACGACCTGAAGGGCAAGACGGTGGTCTCGACCTCGGGCACCACCAACATCAAGCAGGCGAACGAGATCAACGTCGAGAAGAAGCTCGGCATGAACATCATCACCGCCAAGGACCACGCCGAGTCGTTCCTGACGGTGGAGACCGGCCGCGCGGTCGCGTTCTTCATGGACGACATCCTGCTCTACAGTCTGGTCGCGAACTCGAAGAATCCGTCCGAGTGGGCGATCTCGGCGGACGCGCTGTCGGTCGAGCCCTACGGCATCATGATGCGCAAGGACGACGCGGCGTTCAAGAAAATCGTGAACGGCGCGATCAACGCGCTCTACAAGAGCGGCGAGATCAACAAGATCTACGACAAGTGGTTCCTGAAGCCCACGCCGCCCAAGGGCATCAACCTCAACGTGCCAATGGGCGCTCCGTTCAAGAAGGTGGTGGCCAATCCGACCGATTCGGGCGACTCGAAAGACTATTAATTACTGGTAAACACGGACGCCAACCGGCGCCGTTTTACCTGCGCGCGTTGCAACGGACGCCAAAGCGCCGCTGATCGCGCGCTTTTCTTTTTAGAGCGCCTAACGAAATGACGACTGGTGAAACCACCCCCATCCCAACCTTCCCGGTCCCCCACACCTTCCCTCTCCCCCGAAAGGGGAGAGGAAGCTCGAGCCTCCCCTCTCAGCTTGGGAGAGGGGCGGGGGTGAGGATCGAGGGGGAAGGAGA
>CAZCGD010000064.1:0-5153 GCA_964498105.1 uncultured Streptomycetaceae bacterium | reverse complement strand
ATGCACCGCGCGGCTGCCCCCGCCCCAGCCGTGGCACACCGCCGTCAACGGGCCCCAGCCGCCGGCGACGATGAGGTGCAGGTCGCGCGGGTCCTTGATCGCCGGCACGAAGCAATCGTCGTCGTCGGGGTTGACGTTGATTTTCAACGCGCGCTCCCGCCGCCAGTTGCCGCCGCCCTTAAGGTCGCGCACCCGTCGCCCCGCAATCTCGCACAGCGCCCGATGCGTGTCGGCCCGCGACCAGCCGCCGTTCGCGCAAATCGTCGCCTGCTCCGGGCTCATCGCCACCACCATGTCGGAGCGCACGTGCATGTTCCACGAACTCATCGCCACCATCGAGTCGGCAATTCCCGTGAGCAGTCGCTGCGGCTCCTGGCTGACGTCGTCGTAGCACAGGCGCGGGCTCTCCACCATGGCGCAGGTGATCACGTCGTCTTCCTGCGAGTAGCCCCTCGACACCGCGATCGTTTCCCACGGGCTGCGCTCCACGTTCTCGGTAAGGCACGCCGTGTAGCGGAGCGGGGTGGCGAAGACCGTCGCGGAGCCGACGCCGGGAATGCCGCCGCCCAGGTTCATCAGCATCAGGCGGATCGCGCGGCCGATCGAGGCGTTGGCGCGAAAGCCGGGCCCGAAGCAGCCGTTGCCGCCGTGCAGGCCGATCTTGCGGGCGTAGGGGCCGTTTACGATCATCAACGGCGCGACGCCGTGCATCGTGCCCTGCACGCCGTTCAAATTGAACTCCTCGCGCAGCATGAGCTTGAGCCCGCCCAGCACCACCGGCAGGTACTCCGGCTTGCAGCCCGCCATCAGCGCGTGGACCGCGACGGTGCGCACGGTCGCCGGTGCCATCGCCGGCGGGACATTGCCTACCAGCTCCTCCGGATCGCGCTGCGTGCCCCGCAGCATCGCCGCGAGCCGCTCCTCGGTCGGCGTGACCACCGGCAGGCCGTCCGACCACGCCTTCTCCAGGAAGAATTCGAACTCGTCGTCGGCCTCGCCTACTTCCACGCTCCGCACGGTTGCCTCATTCGCCCTTGATATCGGCGGCCTTGATGACCTTGGTCCAACGGTCGATCTCGGCCTTGATGAGCGCGCGGAACTCGCCGGACGTGCTCGACACCGGCAGGGTGCCCAGCTTGACGAAGGCCTGAGACACCCTGGGATTGGCGACCGCCGTGACGATCTCCTTGTGGAGCCGCTCGACGATGTGGTTCGGCGTGCCGGCGGGCGCGAGGATGCCGTACCACTGCGTCACCTCGTAGCCGGGCAGAAGTTCGGCCATCGCCGGCAGCCCGGGCATCGAGCGCTTCTTGCCGGTGGTGGCGAGCGCGCGCATCTTGCCCGCTTCGATGTGCGGCACGACCGAAGGCCCGGTGCCGAACATCATCGTCGTCTCGCCGGTCAGTACCGCGATCGCGGCGGGGCCGTTGCCCTTGTAGGGGACATGCACGAGCTTCACATTGGCCATGAGGCTGATCAGTTCGCCGCCGAGATGGGGGCCGCCGAGGTTGCCGCTCGATGCGTAAGTGAGCTGGCCGGGCTTCGCCTTCGCGAGCGAGAGCAGATCCTTGACGGAGCGTGCTGGCAGCGAGGGATGCACGGTCAGCACGTAATCCGAAGTGGCGATCAGGCTGACCGGGATGAATCCGCCCACGGGGTCGTAGGTGAGCTTGACGCCGGACGCCGGCAGGATCGCCAGCGGGGCGACGTTGCCGAGTACCAGGTGATAGCCGTCGGCCGGCGCTTTCGAGGCGATCTCAACGCCGATGCGGCCGCTCGCGCCGGCGCGGCTGTCGACGATGACCTGCTGGCCCATCTGTTCGCCCAGCGCCTGCGCGATGATGCGCGCCGACGCATCCGTGCCGCCGCCGGGCGGGTAGGGCGAGATGAGCCGTATCGGTTTCGCGGGGTAGGTTTGTGCGAAGCCGCCGGCGGCTGCCAGGCAGGCGAACGCGGCGGCGATGAGGGCGGTGAATCTCATGTGTCCTGCTTCGTCCTGGGACCTGATTGATGGAGGCGGCAGATTATCACGCAGCGGAAGGCGAGGGCGGAAGGCGGAAGGATGGGCCGCCCGGTTCCGGCCGCTAACGCATTACGGCTTCCGGTACTTCAGCACGAACTCGTCGTTCGGGACGTTGTTCTTGTTGACGTGAGCATCGCGCGCGTCGGCGGGATTGCGCAGAAATCTGCCTTCCGACACCAACTGGAAACCGGCCGCCTCGAGTTCGCGACGCACCACGTTCTCCTCGATCCGGTGCAGTGACTTCGTCACGTTGGCGCCGTCGCCGGGGCGCGCGGAATGGCCGGCGAGGACCAGTACGCCGCCCGGTTTCAGCGCCTCGTAGAGCCGGCGGTTCATCCGCGCGCGGTCCACTTCGAGCCAGACCGTGTCGTGATAGAAGAAAAAGAAGGTGATGAGATCGAAACCGGTGACACCCGGCGGCAGTGGATCGTCGAACGGCCGTTCGAGCCGGACGGCATTACTCATCGCCGGGCCCTGCGCGCGCGCCGCGTATGCCTTCCTGGCGCCGGAGAAGAGATCCGGTGGAGTCTGCGAGTAGACGGTGCCACCCGGCGCCACGGCGCGCGCGAGCAGCTCGGTGCTGTAGCCCCCGCCCGCGCCCATGTCGAGCACCTTCATGCCGGGACGCGCGCCGGTGAAGCCGTAGAGCTCGACGGGTTTGCGGCGCCGGTCGTTCAGGCGGTCGGCTTCGCTGCGGTCCGGGGCGGCGACGATGTCCGAGTAGAGGGCCATCGGCGCGGCGCAGCCGCCAAGCAGCGCCGGTATTCCCAGCACGGCGAGCGCATGAAGGAAGAATCTGCGAAATGCTTTCATGGTTGCTGGCACCTTTGACGTTATCTGTCGCTGTGGGTGAGAAACGGCCGCAGCTCGCGCACATCCTTCACCGCCTCCAGCGCGTTCACCCGCCGGATCACTTCCTCCGTCGGGCCCGCGCCCAGCACCGGCGCCATCAGCGACCGCGCCTTGGCGCTCACTTGCTCCGTGGTCAGCGGATTTTCCTTCGTGCCGGGCGCGTGCCGCGTGAAGTGGCTGACGGTGCGGCCCCCCTTGAGCGTCACTTCCACCCGACTGCTCCGCGGCGCCTCGGGATCCATGAGGCTCTTGTCGGCGACGAGCTCGACGCGCTCCTTCACCGCCCGCACTTTCGGGTCCTTCATCCGCTCGTAGGAGTGACTGTCCTCGAACGACACGGCGCCCTCCACCAGCGCGAGCGCGATGATGTGCTGGCAGTTGACATCGGGCATGGAGCGGTCGTTGACGACGCGGGCGCCGTCTTCCGGCAGCCTGACGACGATGCGCTCGACGTTGTCGGCGGTGAGCTGGTGCTCGCGATGGAGCTGCAGGAATGCGGCGAGCGCGGCCTGGATCGGATAGCCCACGGAGTAGGGCTTGATCGCGGTCTCGGTGACGAAAAAGCGGCTGCCCAGGCCGGCGATCATTTCCTCGGGCCTGGGCGCGGTGGACAGGGCGATCAGCACGTTGTGCTCGCCGTCCAGCACGTCCCACACGCCGCTGAAACCCATCTGCGCCATCACGGCCGCGGTGACGCCGTTGCGGGCGCCCATGCCGGAGAAGTCGAAAGCTTTCTCGACGTGCTCGGCGTCGCGCACCCAGCTCCACACGCCCGATACCTGCTGGGCGGCGTAAGAGAGCGCGTAGCGCATGCCCTTTTCGTCCAGCCGGGCGAGCGACGCCGCGGCGCCCACGGCGCCGAACGTGGAGCTGGTGCCCTCGGCGCTGCGGTGGCTGCCGCGCACGAGGTCCGGCCCGAGCGCGAGCAGCAGGCGGCAGCAGAGGTCGTAGCCGAGCGCGACGCCATTCAAGAGCTCGATTCCCGATCGGCCCTCGCGCTCGCCCATCGCCAGCGCCGCCGGCACGACGGAGCAGCCGGGATGGGCCTTCGTCACCGGCTCGAAATCGTCGGTCTCGTCGGCGTGGCCGAACATGCCGTTGACCAGCGCGGCGTTGATGGCCGAGGTTCTGATATCGGTGGTGAGGACGGATGCCTCCGCGGTCCCGCCCTGCGCCCGCGCGAACCGGATCGCCATCTCGCCCGGCTTGAGGTGCGCGCCCGAGACCATCGCCGCCAGCGAGTCGAGGATGCGATGCTTGCCGTCCCGCGCCACGTGCGGCGGAAGCACGCGCTGCCGCGCCTCCGCCATGTAGCGCGCCAACGGGCCGGTTATATCCGGTGCAGGCATAGGGAGCCCTCCCTCTTGTGAGCAAGCGGCTCGACTATACAGGACGCGGCGAAAGGCGAAAGGCGAAAGGCGAAAGGCGGAAGTAAACCAAGCCCTTCTTCCATTCGCCTTTCGACTTGCTTTTCCATCCGGGTCGAATCACGATCCACGAATTCGGACTCACCTCACCCTACACCATTCACCACTCACGCTGTTCAGGGATTCCTGTGATAATCTCACCCGGTTTTGTCCATTGAAGGGGGAGGGGAGTTCATGAAAACGATAGACATCCACGCCCACATCGTCCCGGAATCCCTGTGGAAGGCCATCGATGCGAAACAGGAATGGCACGGCTTTCGTCACGAGGCGGGCCAGGGCATGGGCACGGTGGTGGGAGGCGGCATGCGCACGGGCTTCACCTCGCCCAAGGTGCGCTACACGGTGGAGGAACGCCTGAAGGACATGGACGAGCAGAAAGTGGACGTGCAGGTGCTCTCCATCCACACGCCGTTCGTCGGTTATCACCTGGAAGCGGCGCAGGGACTCGCCCTGGCGCGCGATGTCAACGACGAGATCGGCGCAACCGTCCGGAGAAGCACCGGGCGACTCGCCGGGTTCGCCACGCTGCCGGTACAGGACGTGAAGTCCGCGATCGGCGAGCTGGAACGCGCGGTGACGAAGCTCGGGCTGAAAGGGGCGTCCCTCGACACGCAGGTGAACGGCGACCAGTGGGACGAGCCCAAATTTCTTCCGTTCTTCAAGGCTGCCGAGCAGATGGGAGCGGTCCTCTTCTACCACCCGCAGCCGCAGAACAACTTTCTTATGCAGCGGATCCCACGCCACGGGCTCTTCAACAGCCTCGGCGTAATCCTGGACGACGCGATCGTGACCGCGGTGCTGATATGCAGCGGCGTCCTGGAGAAGTGCCCGGATCTCAAGGTGTGCATCGC
>CAZCGD010000063.1:0-7197 GCA_964498105.1 uncultured Streptomycetaceae bacterium | reverse complement strand
AGAGCGACCTCGGCGAGCGGCGGCCCGAACAGCGCGATGATCAGGGTGCACACGGTGCCGGCGAAGAACGAGCCGATCGCCGCGATCGCAAGCGCGGGCCCCGCGCGCCCCTGTCGCGCCATCTGGTAGCCGTCAATACAGGTCACCACCGCGGAGGTTTCGCCCGGCAGGTTCACCAGGATGGCGGTGGTCGAGCCGCCGTACTGCGCGCCGTAGTAAATCCCCGCCAGCATGATCAGCGCCGCGACCGGCGGCACGTTGAAGGTGATCGGCAGCAGCATCGCGATCGTAGCGAGCGGGCCGATGCCGGGCAGCACGCCGATCAGCGTGCCCAGGAACACGCCGACAAAGCAGAACCAGAGGTTCTGCCAGGTCAGGGCGACGCTGAAACCGAAGACGAGATTGTTGAAGAGATCCATGTCAGTAACCCCACATGCCTTTGATCAGTGGATACGGCAGGCCCAGGCCCTTGATGAACATCAAGGTGGAAAGGATGGTGAGGCCGACGGTGAGCAGGGAAATCTCGACCACCTTGAACTCCCTGCCCGCAGCCGCCGAAAACGGGATCAGCACCAGCATCGCAGGGATGAACCCGGCTTCCTCCATCATCCAGCCGAACACGGCCGTTGCGAGCGGTAGCACGATCAGCGCGCGGATCGACCAGTTGCCCGTGATTTTTATCTTGTTCTTGAAGCCCATCATCATGATGGCAACGCCGAACGCGACCATCATGGCGGCCAGCACGCTCGGGAAATACCCCGGCCCCATGCGCAGTGCGCTGCCGAACGGGTAGTCGCGGGCGATCCACCATCCCACTGCGCCGGTCACGATGTACATCAGGCCGCCAAAAAAGTCCCGGTTATTGCGCCAATCGAATTTCATTGCGAATCTCCACTGGTAACAGCACGCGCGGATGCGTGCGCAAGACAGGCCGGCTTGGACACGGACGGCTCCCCCTCTACGGTACTGGAGTGAATGAGAGCCCCACCTCACGCCCTATTATTATTTTCCGGCCCACCCTCCTCCAGCGCGGGGCCAACACGCCGCGGGCAGGCCGGTTTTTCCTTGCTCGGGGACTGCTCGCCACCATCGCGCCGGCAGTCCACCATGTAAACGAGCCAATAGTAGCCGAGTTTTTGCGGCATGGGGGACTTTTCTGGTGCGCGAAAGCCGGCTGCTTCCGGCGCACCGCAACGGGGCGTAACTGCTGAAAAATCACAACCTTACGCCGACCTTACGGGATGACTTATCGCTTGAGCCGCGAATCGAGGAACTGCCTGACCCGATGCACCAACTCGTTCTCCATACCCGCGAAGTAGTGGTCGGCGCCGGCGACTTGCAGCTGGCCCGAGCCACGGATACCCCGGATCGCTGCCGCCCGCTGTGCCGCATGGTCGAGCACGGCCGGAAGGTCCTTCTCGCCGTAGAGATCGAGCACCGGCGCTTTGAAAGTGGCAGGATCGGTAAACTCGCCGGGAAGGCCAATCGCAACCCAGGCATCGATGCGAGCGCCGCCGGCGTGGTTGAGAAAGTAATTGGTCATGCGCGAACCGAAGCTGTGCGAGACGATCGCGATTTTCTTCAAGCCCTTCCCGCGCAGGAATTCGACGGCAACCGCGAGCCGTTCCGCGGCCTCCGGAAAGAGCGGAGCGTATTGGTCGCCGCGCGCTTCGGCCGCCAGCACCGGCATCTGCACCGAGAGCGTGGCATAGCCTTGCTCCGAGAGCTGGCTGCGCATCGGGTTGACCGGTCCCCAGTCCGGGTGCACGCCAACCCCGTGAACCACAATGACGCCAGCGATGGCGCCGGCGTTCGACGCGTAAATCGCCAGGAATTTGCGGCCTGACTTGAGCGTCAGGTAAACCGGGTCGCCGACCAGGATCGCCGGCGTGATCTCGTCCGCCCAGCGCCGCTCGCGCGCGTAGTCGGCCTGCGCGAACGAGAGCGCCGGCGCGAGCAGAAGCGCCACGAAAACGCGCAGCGTGTAATGTGTAACAGAAGAGAGCATGGTGATATCGAAGTGTCGCGCGGAGTGACGAGGTGGGCAAGGCCTGACTCGATACTTGCGATCGGCACATCGCTATTTTGAGTATTGTGCAGCGCAAGAGTAGTATGCACCCGCTCCATCGCCGGTACCCGAAGTTGGCCGAAGTCTCACATACGCAGACGTCCCAATCCCGCGCGGCACTGGCCCTGCTCGCGCTCGGCATCGTCTTCGGCGACATCGGCACGAGCCCGCTGTACGCCGTCAAGGAAACCTTCGCGCCCGGCCATGGCATTGCGCTCACTGCCGAGAACGTGCTCGGCGGGCTGTCGACGATCTTCTGGGCGCTGATGATGGTGGTCTCGCTCAAGTACGTGTTGCTGATCATGCGCGCCGACAACCGCGGCGAGGGCGGCATCATGGCGTTGCTCGCGCTGGCGGCGGCCTCCATCAAGTCGCATCCCGAGTGGCGCACGCCGCTCTTCATGGCCGGCGCCGCCGGCGCGGCGCTGTTCTACGGCGATGCGGTACTGACGCCCGCGATCTCGGTGCTGTCCGCGGTGGAAGGGCTGGAAGTCGGCACCAGCCTGTTCAAACCGTACGTGCTGCCCGTGACCGTGGGAGTGCTGGTGGCGCTGTTCCTGTTCCAGCGCCACGGCTCCGCGGCGGTCGGCGCGCTGTTCGGGCCGGTCACGCTGGTGTGGTTTTTTGCGCTGGCGGCCGCCGGTATTCACGGCATCGCGCAGAACCCCGAAGTGCTGCGCGCGCTGAATCCGTGGTATGCGGTTCACTTCCTGACCAGCCACAGCCTGGCTTCGTTCGTCGTGCTGGGATCGGTGGTGCTCGCCGTCACCGGCGCCGAGGCGCTCTATGCGGACATGGGCCATTTCGGAAAAGGGCCGATCCGTTTCGCGTGGTTCGGCCTGGTGCTGCCGGCGCTGGTGCTCAACTACTTCGGCCAGGGCGCGCTCCTCATCGCGGATCCGCAGGCGGTCAGAAACCCGTTCTACCTGCTGTTTCCGGAGTGGGCGCTCTATCCGATGGTCGCGCTCGCCACGGCGGCCACCGTGATCGCCTCGCAGGCAACGATATCGGGGGCCTATTCGCTGACCCGACAGGCGGTCCAACTCGGATTCCTGCCGCGCATGAATATCGTGCACACCTCGGCCAGCACCTTCGGCCAGATCTACATTCCGTCCGTGACCTGGATCCTGCTCGGGGCGGTGCTGGTCGCGGTGCTGGGGTTCGGCTCTTCATCGGCGCTGGCCGGCGCCTACGGCGTGGCAGTGACCGCGACCATGCTGGTGGATACGCTGCTCGCCTTCTTCGTGATCCGCTACGGCTGGGGCTACCCACTGCTGCTTTGCATAGGCGCCACCGGTTTCTTTATCCTCGTCGACATCGCCTTCTTTTCGGCGACCCTGCTGAAGATCGCCGACGGCGGCTGGTTCCCGCTCGTCATCGGCGCCACGATCTTCACGGTGATGCTGACTTGGCGGCGCGGGCGCGACATTCTTTTTGCGCGGCTGAGAAGTTCCACCGTGCCGATCGACCCTTTCCTCGAGTCGCTGTTCCGCGATGCGCCGCACCGCGTGGCGGGCACGGCGGTATTCCTGACCGCGACCCCCGACGTGGTGCCGCACGCGCTGCTGCACAATCTGTATCACAACAAGGTGCTGCACGAGCGCGTGGTGTTCCTGACGGTGGAGGTGAAGAACGAGCCGGGGGTGCCGCTCGACCAGCGCGTGACGGTGGCGCCGCTGGGCAACGACTGCTATCGGGTCGCGCTCAACTTCGGCTTCATGGACCGGCCCGACGTGTGGCAGGCGTTGAACGAGTTGTGCCCCGCCCGCGGCCTCGCATTCGACCTGATGCACACCTCGTTCTTCCTCAGCCGGCAGACGGTGATCCCGGTGGCGGGCGTCGAGGGCGGGATGGCGCTGTGGCGCGAGCGGATGTTCGCGGCGATGACGCGCAACTCGGGCAGCGTGGTGGAGTACTTCAACATTCCCACGAATCGCGTCATCGAATTGGGAACGCAAGTAGAGATTTGAAAAGCGTGACGTGATAAGGTGTGACGTGATGGAGCGTGACATGGTACGGCGTGACGTAGTTTGCAGGGAGAGCTTGATGAAGGTTTCCGACGCAATTGAACGACTACAGGGGCAAATCTTCGAGAGCGCGGCGGGCACCGCGGTCGTCGGCGCCGTACTGGCTGTCGCGTTCTCTGTGTTCGTTGCGCCTGCCGGCGCATTTGCGCAAGCCTATCCGGCAAAACTGGTCAGGATAATCGTGCCGCTGCCGGCTGGCGGGCCGCCCGATTTCGTCGCCCGCACCGTTGCGCAACACCTCACGGCAGGATTGGGTCGGCAAGTGATCGTCGAGAACCGTCCCGGGGCGGGCGGCACCATCGCGACCGCCGCCGCTGCAAAGTCGCCAGGCGACGGCTACACGCTGCTTCTGGCCAGCACGACCACGCTCAGCATTTCGCCCAGCCTCTATGCGAACCCCGGATATGATCCGGCAACTTCATTTGCCCCGATCAGCCTGCTCGCGACTGCGCCATTTCTGGTCGTCGTTCATCCTTCGCTACCCGCCAGGTCGCTGAAGGAGCTGATCGCCCTGGCAAAATCGAAACCGGGGGAGCTGAATTTCGGCTCTGGCGGCAATGGCACGCCTTTGCATATCGCAGGGGAGATGCTCAAGACCGCTGCCGGCGTGCAGCTGGTGCACGTTTCGTACAAGGGCGCAGCTCCCGCAGTCATCGATCTCCTTTCAGGCCGCATTCAGGTGATGGTCGAGCAGCTGTTTCCTTTGGCACTGCACATTCAGAACGGAAAAATCAGACCCCTCGCTGTCGCGAGTGCGAAGCGGCATCCCCAGCTTCCCGACCTTCCGACTGCCGCCGAAGCGGGACTACCGGGATACGAGGTCATCGCCTGGATGGGTTTGGTCGCGCCAGGAGGAACCCCTGCCGAGGTCATCAAGCGCCTGAACCTGGAGCTGGTGAAAGCGCTCCAGACGAAGGAGGTGCGCGACGGGCTTGTCAATCAAGGTCTGCAACCGGCCAGCAGCTCGCCGGAGGAATTCACCGCCTTCATCGCTGCCGAGTCTGCCAGGTGGTCGCGCGGGGTGAAAGCATCTGGAGCAAAGGTCGATTGAGTTGGAACGCGCGCGGTGCATCGGCGGTTTCTATTTGCCTTTGAAATCGGGTTTCTTCTTTTCCAGAAACGCCTTCACGCCGATCTTGTAGTCCTCGGTGTCGAAGCAGGCGAAGCCTTCGTCCCACTCTTCGGGCGCGAGCTGCGCGGTGACGGCGAGGCGCGCGATGAACTGCTTGTGCCAGCGGTTGACGAGCGGCGCGCCGTCCGCAATGCGGCGGGCGGTGGCGTAGGCCTCTTTCTCCACCCCATCGTCCGGCACGACGCGGTTGACCAGGCCCTTGCGGTACGCTTCGTCGGCGTCGAACACGCGGCCCTCGAGCAGTATTTCCAGCGCTACCGCGCGACCCACCAGCGCCAGCAGCCCCATCAGCTCGCCGTAGGCCATGGTGAGCCCCAGCTTGTTGACCGGGATGCCGAAGCGGCTCGATTGTCCGCACACGCGCAGGTCGCACATGGCGGCAATCTCGAGCCCGCCGCCGACGCAGGCGCCCTTGATCATCGCCACCGTCGGATGCTTGCAGCGCGCCACCGCCTGCATGGTTTCGTGGATGAGGTTGCCATACGGCTTCGCCTGCTTCGAGTCGGCGCGCTCGGCGGCAAACTCCGCGATGTCAGCGCCGGCGGCGAAGGCCTTTTCCCCCGCGCCGCGCACGACCACGCAGCGCAGGGCATCGTCGGCGGAAAGCTCCCGCATCGCCTCGCCCAGCCCCGCCCACATCGCGCGGTTGAGCGCGTTCAACCGTTCCGGGTTGTTCAGCGCGACCGTCGCGATCGCGCCGTCACGGGAGACGAGAATTGGCTCCGCCATAGAAAAGGATGAAGGATGAACGTGGAAGGATGACCTGCGCGCACTGCACGCCGAATCAGGTCCCGGCCTTTCGTCAACTACGACCGGTCGCTGAATGAACTCACCGATCGGACGTTAGTGAGAGGTCGGGACTCTTCAGCTATCACGCGAAGCATGGGGTCATCCTTCATCCTTCCACGTTCATCCTTTGCCGTCCTGTTCACCAGTTGATCCAGCCGATCGGGCCCATGCTGATCCACGGCACGTACGTCACGAGCAGTGTCACCAGCGCGAGCACGAGGGTGAACGGCCAGCCCACCCGCCACACTTCCCAGAACGAAATCTTGGCAATCGCCGCCGTGGTGAAGAGCACCGTCGCCACCGGAGGCGTCTGCTGGCCGACGCCGAGGTTGATGGTCACGATGATGCCGAAGTGGATCGGGTCCACGCCGATCTCGCGCACCAGCGGGAGCACGATGGGCACGATCAGGATGATGGCCGCCGCCGAGTGCAGGAACATCCCCGCCACGAAGAAAAAGAGATTCAGGAAAAGGAGAATCAGAATCTTGTTGGAAGTGGTTTCCAGGATCATGTTGGCAAACTTCTGCGGCACCTGCTCGCTGGTGAGGAACCAGCCGAGCACCGCGGAGGAGGCCACGATCAGCATCACCGAGGCCGTCTGGCCGACGGATTCCTTCAATATGTGCAGCGTCTGGCGGCCGTTGAGCTCCCGGTAGATGAAGGCGCCGATAAGAAGGGCCGCAAGCACCGCCAGGGCGGCGACCTCGGTGGCGGTTGCGACGCCGCCGAGGATTCCGACCCAGATCACCACGGGAATGAGCAGGGCCCAGAAGGCGTGGAGCGTCGAGCGGCCCACTTCGCGGATGGAAAACTTCTGCTCCTTGGGGAGGTTGTACTTCCGCGCGTAGTAGTAGCAGAGGCCCATCATCGAAAGACACGCGATCAAGCCGGGCAGGAAACCAGCGAAGAAGAGTTTCGCTATCGAGACCTCCGCCATCCACGCGTAGATGATCATCGGAATCGACGGCGGGATGAGGATGGCCGCCGAGGCGGCGTTGGAGACGATGGCCGCGGAGAGCGCGCGCGGATAGCCGCGCTTCTCCATCGCCGGGATCACCACCTTGCCGATGGCGGCGGCGTCGGCCACCGACGAGCCCGAGATCTCGCTCTGGATCATGGTGGCGACGACCGTGACCATGGCGAGTCCCCCGCGGATGAAGCCCACCAGGCTGTTCGCGAGG
>CAZCGD010000062.1:0-10936 GCA_964498105.1 uncultured Streptomycetaceae bacterium | reverse complement strand
GCGGCGCGCAAGCCGCTGGGCCAGGACGCCGAGCAGCGCGTCGGCGAAGTTGAACGGATCCATCCCCATGTCGAGCAGGCGGATGATCGATTCCGGCGCGCTGTTGGTATGCAGGGTGGCGAACACCAGGTGGCCGGTGAGGGAGGCCTCGATGCCGGTCGCGACCGTCTCTTTGTCGCGCATTTCCCCCACCATGATCACGTCCGGATCCGCCCGCAGGAACGCTCTCATCGCGATCGCGAAGGTCAGGCCCGCCTTGGGATTCATCTGCACCTGGCGCAGGCCCCGCTGCGTGATTTCGACGGGGTCCTCGGCGGTCCAGATCTTCATCTCCGGCGTGTTGAGGTAACCCAGCACCGAGTGCAGCGTAGTGGTCTTGCCCGAACCGGTCGGTCCGCACACGAAGAACAGGCCATACGGCTTGTCCACCTCCTGCTTGCACAATTGCAGATTGCGCTTGGAAAACCCCATCTTGTCGAGGGGCAGCGGCTCGCCTGCCGCGAGTATCCGCATCACGATGTCTTCCACCCCACCCTGGGTCGGAATGGTCGCCACCCGCAGCTCGATATCGAGGGGGCCGAACTTCTTGAACTTGATCTTGCCGTCCTGCGGCTTCCTGCGCTCGGAGATGTCGAGATCGCACATGATTTTCAGGCGCGCGGCGATCGAGTTGCGGTAGCTGCCCGGCACCGAAATGTAATTCATCAGGTCGCCGTCCTTGCGAAAGCGGATCTCGGTCTTGCCCTTGCCCGGGTACGGTTCGATGTGGATGTCCGAGGCGCCCTGCTGGTAGGCGTCGATGATCACCTTGTTGACGAGCTTCACCACCTCGTTGTCGTTCGCTGCGTTGGCGACGTCCTCCGCGCCTTCGACGGGCCCCGCTTCCTCGTCATCGAGCGTGCCGAGTATGTCGCCGATGTCGCCAGGATCTCCTCCCAATCCGCCGCCGCTGCCGAACAGCTGGTCGAGCGTCAGTTCGAATTCGCGATTGGTGATCACGCGGTAGACGATCTTGCCCTTGGGATAGATGTTGTTCACCACTTTCGAGGCCTTGATCCGCTCGGGGTCGACGGACACGACCACGATGCCGTCCTTGCTGTCCTCGATCGGGGCCCAGAGGTTGGTCTTGCAGAAGTCCCGGCTCATGTTCTTGATGAGGTCGGGCGACTTGATGCGGTCCGCCTTGAAGGGATCGTACGGCACGCCGAAATAGGCCGCGAGCGCCTCGCCCAGCGCCTGCTGCTTGACCTTGAATTCCTCGATCAGCACCGTCTCCATGTCGAGGTTCTTGCGCCGCGCCGAGCGCTGCGCCAGCTCCAGCTCTTCCGCCGAAATCACCCCGTTGGTCACCAATGCGTCATACCGGGTGCGCACCTGCATCATCGGGCCCTGGCGCTGGCGGAATGCGATTGCCAGCGTTTCGCACAACTGCACCACGCCCTCCTCCATGCTCGGCGTGAACGTCTGCCCGCCCTTGGAGTTGATGATCTGCACCACGCCAATCAGCTCCCTGGTCTTGACGTCCGCCACGGGCGCAACCAGCATCTGCTTGGTGCGGTAGCCGGTCTTGGCGTCCACCGCCTTGAGGAAATTCAACTGCGGGCTGTAGGATTTCAGCTCCGTGTCGTCGTAGACGTCGCGGATGCTGACCACGCGCTTGTTGCTGGCGACGAAACCCGCGATCGACTGCTCGTTGATCGGCAGCTTGATGTCCTTGAACGAATTGAGGCCGGTCTTGACCTTGGAGACGATCGAGCCCTTGTCCTCGCTCGTCAGGTAGATCGTCAACCGGTCGGCGTTGAACAGATTGCACAGGTCCTGCGACAACTCGAGGATGATCTCGTCGATGTTCTTGGTCGCGTGGATCCTGTTGGTGACCGCCTGCAGCTTGGTCTGGAACTGAAGCTTCTCGGCCAGGCTGTCCTGGCCGACCGGCTTGCTGTGAAGTACCGTGCTCATGACGACCTCGCTTTTTCGGTTCCCAACCTACTTGGTCTCGAAGATCCAGGCGCCGTTCCAGCCGGGCTCCGGCGGATGGGCGCGGAAATGTGCAATGCGCTGAATGAACACTCCATACAGGTCGGCGTTCGGCACCCGCTTCTGCAAGTTGAGCAGTTGCAGCTCCGCCCTATCCCAGTCCTGGTTGCGATACAGCTTAAGTGTTTGATTCCAAATCTTAAGTTCATCAAGCTTGGCCTGGTCTACCTGCCCTTCCAGCCCCCACGGCTCGTAGATGGTGACCGGCTCGTCCTTGCCTTTGACACGCACCCGGTCGATCTCGCGCAGGACAAAGCCGGTGATCAGCTTCTTCGTCCCATCGCCGATAATAACATCTGCCCCGTACAGTTTTGTAATGCCTTCGAGCCGCGAGGCGATGTTCACGGCATCGCCCATCACGGTGTAGGCCTTGCGGATCTTCGACCCCATGTCGCCGACCCGCATGACGCCGGAATTGACCCCGATCCCGATCTTGAACGTCGGCCAGCCCTTGGCCCTGAACTTCTCGTTGAGCACCCTGGCTTCGCTCTGCATGCCGAGGGCAGCGAGCACCGCGTTGCGCGCGTGCTCGGCGTCCGCAACCGGCGCACCCCAGAACGCCATGATCGCGTCGCCGATGTACTTGTCGAGCGTGCCGCGATGCCGCTCGCGGATCACCAGGCTCATGCTGGTAAGGTACTCGTTGATGTAGTGGGCAAGATCGTCCGGCGACAGCGTTTCGGAAATGGTCGTGAAGCCGCGCACGTCGGAAAACAGCACCGACAGCTCCTGAGCGCGCGGCGCCATGTTGAACTTCTCGGGGTTGCGCGCCATCTCGTCCACCAGTTCGGGCGGCACGTACTGCCCGAACAGGCCGGTGATCTGGCGCATGCCGCGCGCCTCGATGAAAAAGCCGTACATCATGTTGAGCGTGAACAGCACCAGGATCATGACGAGCCCGGAGGCGAGCGGCAGCACCAGGTGGCCATGCTGAAACACCATGATGTTGGTCGCGAGCACCGACACCAGGACCAGCAGCGTCGTGAGCGTGGCGGCCAGGGGAGCCAGCAGCGGCAGCAGCAGGGCCATCGCCAGCCCGGAGACGAGCAACAGCAGAAACTCGGCGCCCGCCACGTAGGAGGGACGCTGCTTGATGTCGCCGTCGAGCAGGCCGGCAATCATGTTGGCATGGACCTCGACCCCGGGATAGACGGCGCCGACGGGGGTTGCCCGCAGGTCGAGCAGGCCGGGAGCCGTCGTGCCGACGAGCACGATCTTGCCTTTCAGCTCCGCCGGATCGACGTGCCCGTTCATCACGTCGACGATGGAAAAATACTTGAAGCTGTTCTTGGGCCCGCGATAGGGCACCAGGGCGCACGCCTCGTCGTCCACCGGGATCAGGAGCGATCCAACCCGCAGCCACTCGAGATCGGAACGGGTTTGCCTGAAACCGAAGTTCTCACCCGGTGGAACCGCCTCCAGCGGCGGCGAGCCCAGCAGCACCCGTACCATCGCCAGCGCCAATGGCTCGTAATAAGCGCCGTTGTGCTCGGCCAGCATCGGCACGCGCCGGATGACGCCGTCGTCGTCAGTGCGCGAATTGATATGGCCGCCGCTGGCGGCGACCTGCTGCAGTACGTCGAGGTTCGCCGTGTAGCCGCCCCATGAGGTTGTCGCCACCGTCCGGCCGTGGAAGGACCTGGACGTGAATATCGGCGTGGGCAGCAGCCCCTTCTTCTGCACCGTGGCGGAATCCTCCTCCAGCAGTATGTAGCCCATTACCACCGGCCGGCCCTTGATCTTGCGGGCAAAGATATCGTCGTACTCGAGCTGGGGCTTCAACTGCTTGAGGACGGACTGGAACTGGGACACGTCACGCAGCTCGCGCTCGGCGAGCCGTTCGAGCACGCGGATGCCGGAGGACTCGTCGCGCTCGGCAAACACGACGTCGAAACCGACGACGGCGATCTCGTACTGGTCGAACAGCTTGTCCACGAGGAGCGCCAACCGGTCGCGCGGCCACGGCCAGCGGCCTTCCCCGCCCCGTTCCCTCTCGGCGAGACTCTTCTCGTCGATGTCGAGAATGACAATGCGGGAATCCACCGTCTGCGGCATGGTGAGGCGCAGCCGCGTGTCGTAAATGATCGACTCGAGCTGGTCCACGATCCGCATGCGCAGCCCCCACAGCTCGACCGCGTGAACCAGGAAGACCACCACCACGATGACGCCGATGATGATTCGCGCCAGATGCTTTCTTATCGCGGCGAGCACTGCGTTTGTCCTTTAACCCTTTATCCCGTCCCGGTGGCAGGCGTGCCACGCCACGCCCGCGGGCACTTCAGAAAGCCAAAGGCCGGACACCGACAGCGCGCCGGCACCCGGCCCCGACGTGGCTGCAGCAGGCCATCCGGCGCCCGCCCGGCAACCGCTGCCATTCATCTCTTGACGAAAAACTCCATCTTCACGCCCGCCAGCTCGATGACGTCGTGATCGTTCAATTGCCGCGCCTGCGAGTCGAGAGCCTTGCCGTTGACCACCGGAAAGCTGGCGCCTTCAACGTGGGTGAGGAAATAGCCTTGCGGACGCCGAGTGATCACGGCCACCTGCACGCCAGGCTTGCCGAGCGTGGTCAGATTCTTGACCAGTTCGATCTCCTTGCCCGCGACAGCGCCGGTCAGGATCTGCAGCGCGGCCAGCGGCTGCGGTTCCGCGGGAGCCGTCGGCCTGGTGGGGGGGGCGGCTGCCGGCGCAGGCGCCGGCCCGGACGCCGGTGCGGCTGGGGTCGGGGCCGGTATAGGCGCTGCTGCGGCCGGGGTCGGGGCCGGTTTGGGAGCTACTGTGGCCGGGGGCGGGGCCGGTTTGGGCGCTGCTGCGGCCGGGGGCGGCGGGGGCGCGGATGTTATCGGCCTTGGAGGAGGCGGGGGCGCCGCCGTCTTCGGCGCAGACGCGGCAGGCTTCACCGGCGAGCGCATCACCATGGTCCGCTCGAAGTCGTCCGCCGGCGCCGCGGCGGCGGTGCCCGCCTCGACCACGTATTTCATCTTGTACTTGCCGATCTCGATCACGTCGCTGTTTTGCAGGATATGCTTCTTGATCGGGTTGCCATTGACCAGCGTGCCGTTGGTGCTGCCCAGATCCTCGAGAAAAGAGTCGTCGAGGATGGTGACGATGCAGGCATGCTCGCCGCTGACCGCCAGGTTCTCGATCGGAATGTCGTTCTGCGGCTTGCGTCCGATGGTCACGCGATCCTTGTTGAGCGGGATCTCCCTGATCACCGACCCATCGAGACTGAGTATTAGCTTCGCCATGATGTTGTCCCTGCCTTCTATCTGAACCAAGCTTTCAATTTATCCAACAGGCCGGTGCGCGCCGCGAAGTCCTGCGTCACGCGCACCAGTATTACCGAGATGTTGTCGCGACCTCCGTTGTCGTTCGCCTGCTGCACCAGCTGCTGCGCGGCGAGCGGCAGGTTGGCGGCGAGCGAGGACAGCGTCAACTGGATGTCCTCGTCGGTCACCATGTCGCTCAGCCCGTCGGAGCACAACAGATATAGGTCGCCGCGCTGGACGGGATAGGTGTGGACCTCTGTTTCCACCTCCGGATCGATGCCGACCGCGCGCGTTACCAGATTCTTGTTCTGTGAATGCCGGGCCTGCTCCCTGGTTATCATGCCGCTATCGATCTGTTCCTGCAATAAGGAATGGTCGCGCGTAATCTGCTCCAGCACGTCGCCGCGCAGGCGGTAGAGGCGCGAATCCCCGACGTGGCCGACCGACATCCGATTATCGCACCACACCGCGACCACCAATGTCGTGCCCATGCCCGAGAACTGCGGCTGGCTCTGCGCTGCCTGATAAATGGCGTTGTTGGCGTGCCCCGTCTTCTCGACAATGAGCTGCTCCGCGCCCTGGCCGTTCAGTTCCTCGGGTTTTCTGCTCTCGAGCGCCGCCTTGAGTTCGGTCCTGATCAACTCGACCGCGATGCCGCTGGCGACTTCCCCTGCGTTGTAACCGCCCATGCCGTCGGCCAGAACTGCCATACCGGCATCGGCATCGGCCGCCATGCTGTCCTCGTTGTGCGATCTCACCATCCCGGAATGGGTGGCGGTCGCGACCTCGAGCGCAGCGCTGAGACTGGCCATTGCCCCCCCTACGCCCCCGTCCCGAGCGCCGCCGGGACCGCCGGGACGCCGTGGGGCGACAAGCTCTGCAGACACAGGTTGAGCGCCTTCGCCATCTGCTCGCCGCCCTGGTAGCGGGCCGCCGGATCCTTGGCAAGCGCCTTGTTCACGATGGCGGCCACGCACGCCGGTAGATTCGGACTGTGCGTGCGGATATCGGCGTGCGCCTCGTTGGCGATCTTGAACATGAGCTGCGCCATGGATTCGCCCTGGAACGGCAGCCGGCCGCTCGCCATCTGGTACAGCGCCACGCCCAGCGAGAAGAGATCGGAGCGCCCCTCGATCTTCTGGCCCGACAACTGCTCGGGCGACATGTACGAAGGGGTGCCCAGTACCATGCCGGTCCTGGTCTTGGACGAATCGGTGATGCGCGCGATGCCGAAGTCGGTGACCTTCACCGTGTCGCTGTCCGGCTCGTACATGATGTTGGCGGGCTTGATGTCGCGATGCACGACGTTGTTCTTGTGCGCGTAGGCCAGCGCCTCCGCCACGCGCGCGACGATGGACAGCACTTTGGCGAGCGGCAGCAGGTTACCGGGCTTGATGTACGGGGTCAGGTCGCGGCCCTTGAGGAACTCCATGGCGATATAGGCGAGGTCGTGCTCCTCGCCGGCATCGTAGATCGTGACAATATGGGGATGAGTCAGCCGCCCCGCGGTCTCGGCCTCGCGGAAAAAACGTTCCTTCACGTCCTTCAACTCGTCGGCCTCGAATTCCTGCGACAACGCCATGGTCTTGATCGCCACCACGCGCCCGATCTTGGGGTCCTTGCCAAGATAGACGACGCCCATCGCGCCCTTGCCCAGTTCCTTCTCCACCTGGTAGCGGCCCAGCATGGGCTTTTCCACGCCGCCACCCGGCAGGATCACGGTGCCGCCGGGATGCCCGCCGCCGGCCGCGCCGCCGAGCATCACCGTCTCCGACATCGCCTTGGCACGGTTCAGCCGGCTGTCGAGGTCGCGGAACTTGGGGTTGTAGTCGGCCATGTAGCGGAACACCGACTCCGCCTTGTTGAACTGGCGCTTGCGCTCGAAATCCAGCGCCAGGTTGTAGAGCAGGTCCATCAGGCTGTCGTCCAGCGGCAGCTTGCGGAACGAATCGAAGGCGGTGTCGAGCTGTCCCTGCCCCTGGTAAGCGAGCCCCAGCATGCGATTGCTTTGCGCCGACTCGATGTCGGATTTGTCCTTGCCGCGCTCGGTTACCAGGAAGCGCTTGGTGGTGAGCGCGAGGTGGCCGAGCAGCAACAACGCCACCGCCGCCATCAACTGCAACCACATCAACCGGGTGACCATCAGCGAAAAATGCGCCGCGATCAGCGCGACAAGGATGGCCGCTGTCAGCAGCGCCCCCGTGCCGGCCCTCAACCGCGGCAGCAGGAGGATGAGATAGAGGGCGACCAGCAGGAATGCGCCCTTCTCGACCCACAATCCCCACGACGGCACGACGAAGAAGTGCTCGCCGAGTATGCTGGAAACCGTGTGTGCGAGGGTAAGCACCGGCGCCGTCGCGGGCGAGAGCGGCGTCACCTGGCTGGTGCCGAGGCCCGCTGCAGTCGCCCCGATCAACACGATCTTGTCCTGGTACTTGGCCGGGGGAATCTTGCCGATAAAAACGTCGAAGAACGAGTCGACCGGAAACGCAGGCCGGTGGTCGCGGTCGGCGTAAAAGAATGTGTTCATGCGCAGTTCGGGATCAGTCCTGATCCTGAGCTTGCCGATCAGCAGTTCCTCGCCCAGCACGGGTTTGATATCAGCCAGCTTGAGATTAAGGCTCTTCGCAGCGACCATCACCGACAATGAGGGGAACAGCTTGTCGTAGTAGCGCAGGACCAGCGGTTCCGTGCGCACCGCCCCGTCTACGTCGGGCACTGAGTTCAGATGCCCGATGCCCACCGCGCTCGATCCCAGCTCCGATATCGGGAATGTCGGCAACAAAGCTGGTATTGGCAGATCGCCGCCGCCCTTGGGAAACTGCAGGCTGTTGTCCGCAACGTACGGCGGAAAGGCCTTGTCCGGATTGCCCCGTGGCTCCCCGAGCCCTCCCTCGAACACGAATGGCAGCAGGACGTTACCCGCTTTCTTGAAGCTCTCCGCCAGCCTGCGGTCCGAATTGAGCGCCTGCTCCGCCTCCGCGAGCAGGGTCCCCATCAGCGCGAATTCGGGGGTCGCAGCCGGGGCGCCGCCAGAACCTGCCGGTGGCGCCTGCGGGGCGCTCCTGTAGACATCGAGCAGCTTATTGATGTAGGCGAGCCCCGGATCGATCTGCGGCTCGAAGAAAAGAGTGGTATTGACGATGACCTTGGCGTTGGCCTGGGCCAGGACGTCCGTCATTTTTGCGTGGACTTCACGTGACCACGGATAGCGGCCGATGTTGTCGATGCTCTGCTTGTCGATCGCGATAACGGCGATCTTGTCCGACGGCACGCGCGACACCGCCTGCACGCCCAGGTCGTACGCCTTGCGCTCAAGGCTCTGAATCAGGTCGCGGCCCGAGAGCACCAGGACGACCAGCGCCACTATTAACCCGAGAAACCAGTCGGACCACCAGAAATTGAGTTTCTTCATCCCAATTCCCGCAATTTGTTATTTGCTTCTAGCGGGTTATCGCCGTTCATTCATCCATTCTACGATATTCGCTGAAAAAATAGTGATACTTTTTAGCAAATCACTCATGAAACTTCATATGAATACAGCATATTACAGAGAAAAACCGGCCGCCACGGCCCACGCCAGCGGACGGCGACGAGGTCGATTCGACTGGAAACCAGAAAGTTGGTCGCCGTAGCGCCCAGGAATTGGCCCTGCTAATCCAGGGCGTGGCCGGTATCTTCCACCGGCGGTGACTGCGCCGGCGGGTGCGACAGGACGGGTTAGTTGCCGAGCAGGGTGCCGCTGGTGAGCCCGGCCGCGCGCGCGAACTCGCCACCGGAGAGTTTCTTCCCATCCTCGCCGCGCGCGCGCAGCACTTCGATCATGCCGCCCTGCGCGGTGACCTTGAAGCTGGTAGCGGTGACCTCGGAGACTTCGCCGACCTTGCCCACCACGTCCGCAAAACGCCGGAACACGTGCTTGCGCGCATCAAAGATCTGCAGTTTCTTGCCGTTCAGCGTGGTCCATGCGCCGGGCGCCGGATTGCAGCCGCGGATGATGTTGTAGATGAAATCGACGTGGTGCGCCCAGTGGACGCGTGCTTCCGCATCCCGGCACCAGCCTTCGTAGCTGGCGCGCGACTCGTCCTGCACGGTTTCCTGGTGCTTGCCGGCGAACACCAGGTCGGCCGCCTCCAGCATCGCTTTCACGCCCATCGGGGACAGCTTGTTGAAGTAAACATCGCCGATGGTTTCATCGGCACCGATGTCGCATTCCTTCTGCAGCACGATGGGCCCCTCGTCGAGCCCCTCGGTGGGACGGAAGATGGTGAGCCCGGTGCGGATGTCACCGCGGATGATCGGCCAGTTGATCGAGGACGGGCCGCGGTACTGAGGCAGGAGCGACGGATGGTACTGAATGGTGCCGAGGCGCGGGATCCTGACCAGGGTATCGGGTGCAAACTGCAGCACGTAGGCCATGATGCCGATATCAGTCTTGAGGCCCTGGAGGGCTTCATGCGCTGCCGGGTCGCGCAGCGACTTGAACTGGAACACCGTGAGCCCTCTTTCTTCCGCAGCGGCCCGCAGCGGATCGGCCTTGGCGCCGGGCTTTTCGGGAGCACAGAACACCCCGGCAACCTCGTCCTTGCGCGCGAGAAACGCTTCCAGAACGGCTTTTCCAAAATCCTGTTGACCAATAATCGCTATCTTCATGGCTACGCCGCTTTCTTGGGTGGCGCCGAAAATACGCCGGCGCTCTTCAACTGCGCTATCCTGTCGTCGCCGTAGCCGAGTACCTGCTTCAATACCTCGTCCGTATGCTCGCCGAGCGTGGGGCTGCGCTCGATCACCGCGGGTGAGGCGGATAGCTTGATCGGCATGCCGACATTCCACCACTTGCCGCGCTGCGGGTGATCGAGCTCGACCCACATATCGCGGCCCCTGATGTGCTCATCGTTGGCCAGGTCCTCGGTGCTCATGATCGGCCCGCAGGGCACGTCGAGCGGGTTCAGAATCGCCATCAGCTCGCGCTTGGTGTGCTTCTCGGCGAACTTGTTGATGAGCGTCCACATGAGCTGCTGGTTCTTGCGCCGCTCGCCGATCTTGGCGAATCGCGGGTCGACCGCAAGGTCCAGTATGCCCACGTCGGGCCCGATGCGCTTCGCGAGCGCATCCCAGACCGCCTCCTGTACGACAATGTAAAGCCAGTCGTTCGCGCCGTGCGGTTTGCAGTGGATGGCATTGCCAAGCTGGCCGCCGCCGGAATCGTTGCCCCCGCGCGGCACCTCGCCCATTCCCTTGTAGGTCGGCACCGAAAACTCGGAGAGATCCCCGCGGGCCAGGCGCTGCTGATCGCGGAACTTGACGCGGCAGAGGTTCATCACGCCGTCCATCATCGCCACTTCGACGTACTGTCCCTGCCCGGTGCGGTTGGCCTGGTTCAACGCCGCCAGCAACCCGACGGCGAGGTGCAGCCCGGTGCCCGAGTCGCCGATCTGCGCGCCGGTCACGAACGGAGGCCCGTCCGGCACTCCGGTCGTGCTCATCGCGCCGCCCATGGCCTGCGCCACGTTCTCGTAGGCCTTGAAATCGGCATAAGGGCCGCTCGAGCCGAAGCCCTTGATCGAGCCCATCACGATCTTCGGGTTCAACTGGTGGATTTTTTCCCAGGTGAAGCCGAGGCGGTCGAG
>CAZCGD010000061.1:0-7025 GCA_964498105.1 uncultured Streptomycetaceae bacterium | reverse complement strand
GCACGTTGAGCTGGCGCTCGATCGAATTGACCACACGCTTGCACAGGTCGATGGAAAAGCCGACCACCTGCTTGCTGTCGTTCGTGAACGAGAACGGCGTCGCGTCGGGGCGGTAGGCGATGGTGATGGTCTTGGTGGCGGCAATCGTCTTCAGCCGGCCATCGAGGGCTTGAGCGTGGACGGCGCCTGCGGCGAGCAACAGGGCAAGCGCGAGCGTGGTGGTGCGAAACATGGGATCTCCGGGGAGGGTTGAGGTTGGAGGCTGGACGATACCGGCAATCCATGACGCCGGCAAACCGCCCGCCGCATGCCACCTGGCCTGTTTCCTCGCGACTTGTGCCTTGAAATCGCGGCGGGCATACTGATCACAGCTTTGGCACGGGTCGGCAACGGGAGAGGGGCAAAGGCGATGCGGCTGCGCGTGCTCGGCTGTTCGGGCAGTATCGGCGGACAGCAAAATCGAACCACTTCGTTCCTGCTCGACCAGGACATACTGATCGACGCGGGGACGGGGGTCGGCGAACTCGCGCTTGCCGAGCTGACGTCGATCGACCATATCTTCGTCACGCATTCGCACCTGGACCACGTCGACTCGATCGCGTTCTTCCTCGACTCGGTGGGCGCGCTGCGGCCGAAACCGGTCACGGTTTACGCGACGGGCCCCACGATAGCCATCCTGAAACGGCATCTCTTCAACGGCGATATCTGGCCGGATTTCTCGGTGATTCCCTCTCCCGAGGAGCCGTTCATGCGCTACCAGGAGATCGAGGTGGGACGGGTGATCACCCTCGGCGGGCGCAGGATCACCGTACTGCCCGCCAGGCACACCGTCCCCGCGGTCGGCTACCAGTTGGACAGCGGCAAGAACAGCCTGGTCTTCACCGGCGACACCGGGCCCAACGACGCGCTGTGGGAAGTGGTGAACCGGATCAAGAACCTCAAGTACCTGATCATCGAAACCGCTTTTTCCGACAAGGACCGGCGGCTGGCCGAGTTGGCCCTGCACCTGTGCCCGGCCATGCTCGGCGAAGAGCTCGCCAAGCTCGAGCGCCCGGCGGAGGTCTACATCACCCACCTGAAGCCGAGCGAGATCGAGCTGACCATGCAGGAAATCGAGGAGCTGGCGGTTGACCTGCAGCCGCGGTTGCTGCAGAACAACCACGTTTTTGAGTTCTGAATTGCGGCGCGATGGCGCCGCTGGCATCCTGTAATCTGCGAAACGGGGGGAGGCAAGGCCCCTTTCGGTCTCCGGCCGGAGCCTCCCATCTGGGCGCGGCTTGCGTCCGGCTGCAGTCAGACGGAAAATCCACCCTATGCCCATACAGAAAAAACGGGTTCCCGTAAACGAGCTCGAATTCGGGGTGTTCGTCGCCGAGCTCGACCGGCCGTGGACGGACACGCCGTTCACGTTCCAGGGCTTCATCCTCAAGGACGAAAAGGATCTCGAGACCCTCAAGAAGCATTGCAAGTACGTCGTTATCGATCTCGAGAAGGGCTCGGACCTTCCCGACCGCAGCCAGCTCCAAACCGGCTCGATCACCACCCCCGGGCGCGCCAAAGTCGTGCCCACGATCAGAACCGGCCAGATCAGCACCGCCGAGCACACCAAGAGCGTGCTCGCGACCATCAAGAAGACGGTCGTTTACGAGGAAAAGGCGACCGTCGACGCGGAGTTGCCGGCCGCGCGCTTGGCCCGGACCAAGACGCAAACCGTGCTGAAAGACATGTTCGACACGCTCCAGGCCGGCCGCGCGCTCGACGCCCCCCGCGTGAGGGAAGCAGTTACGAACATGACCGACAGCGTGGTGCGCAATCCCGACGCGATGCTGCTGCTCGCCAAATTGAAGCAGCAGAGCGCGCACACTCTCGACCGGGCGCTCGGGGTCTCCATCTACATGATCACGTTCGGCCGGTTTCTGCAGCTGCCGCGGGAGCAGCTCGACCTGCTCGGCATGCTGGGGATGTTGCAGGACGTCGGCAAGACGCGCGTGCCGGAGGAAGTGCTGAACAAGAAGGAATCCCTGAGCAACGTCGATCTGGCCTTGTGCCGGAGCCACGTCGAGCATTCGATCGCCATTCTCAGGGAAACCCCCGGGTTACCACCGGAGCTGCCCGAGCTGACCGCCCTGCATCACGAGCGCTTCGACGGCAGTGGTTATCACAAGGGCCTGAAGGGCGAAGAGATTGGTTTGTTCGGCTCCATCGCGGGGATGATCGACTGCTTCGACGCGTTGACGCACCCCCGGCCCTACGGCGAGACGTTGTCGCCCTCCAATGCGCTTAATATGCTTTATGGCTGGCGCGGCGGCCAGTTCGACGGCCCGCTGGTCGAGCAGTTCATCCAGTGCATCGGCATCTTCCCGGTGGGCGCCATCGTCGAGCTGAATTCGGGAGATATCGGCATCGTCATCGCGCAGAACCTGGTGCGGCGGCTGCTGCCGCGGGTCATGGTGGTGCTCGACCCCAAGGGCAACCCGAAAAAGCCGCCGCTGATCCTCGACCTGGCGAGGGAGCCGAAGATGAACGCGGAGACGCCGTACCGCATCAAGCGCACCATGGAGAAGGGCAGCGTCGCCATCGATCCCTCGGAATTTTTCCTCTGACCGGCGGATGAGCGAGCCGGATTCAGCTTCCACCCCCGGGCAGGAACAGGAGCCGGGCGTCGGCCTCGGAGCGCTGGTGGCGCGCCTGGCGGAAGAGTTCAGCGCTGACGCCAGGACGCTTGCCCGCGTCGCGTCGGTGTTCCTCGAGGTACGCGAGCGCGCGCCGGACCTGTTCGTGCCGGCCGCCGGCGCGCTGGCGGGCGCGTTCGAGCACGTCGCGGCCGGAGGCGGCAGCGACGTTGCGCCGGTTCATGCCGCGCTGGGCGAATGGGCGCTCGACGCGGAACACGAGCCGATCGAGCGCATGCGGCGCGACTGCCTGCGCTTCCAGAGCGCGATGACACGCGGAGCGCTGCGGTTATACGCGACCGACGCGGAGCGCTGCGCCGAGAGCCTGCTCTCGTTGCAGCGCTTCAACTTCCTGCAGATCGCGCTTCTCGCATCGCTGTCGGCGCGCGGCCAGGACGAGGGCGGAGTCGTGCGCACGCTGCCGACTCCCGAGTACGCGGCCTTCATGGAGATCTTCCGCAACGCGATCGAAAGCCACCGTCAGGAAGGCAAGCAGCTCGGGCTGCTGCTGATCCAGGTGCCGAGGATCGAGCAGGTGGACCGTTTGCTCGGCCTGCAGCGGGGCGAGGCTTTCATGCTGCGCGTCACCCGGCGCATGCGCGAAGGGGTGCTGCGCAAGCAGGACCATCTGGGCCGGGTGAGCCGCGACCAGCTCGCCTGCCTGCTGCCGCGCATCGCCGGCGAGGGCGTGGCGATCCTGGCGGCGAACAAGATCCTGGGCGCGCTGGAGGCGCCGGTGCCGATCGGCGACCGGTCGTTTCCGCCGGACGCGGCGATTGGCATTGTGATGTACCCGGGCCAGGGCGCGGACCCGCAGGCCCTGGTGCGCAACGGCAAGCTTGCCGTGCGCGCCGCGCGCGGCACGACGGAGCGGACCGCCGTTTACGACCCGGCGCACGGCGAGAGCGAGGAGCTCACCATGCGCTTCGAGGCGCGGCTGCGCCATGCCCTGGAGCAGAGCACGCTGGAACTCGCGTTCGAGCCGCAGCTCGACCTGGTCTCGGGCCACATCGCGGGACTGTCGTGCGTGCTGCGCTGGAAGGACGCAGAGTTGGGCGTGGTGTCCGAGGCGCAGACGATGGCGGCGGCCGAGACCTCCGGCCTGGTGCGCGAGGTGACCTGGTGGGTCTTCAACAACGCGCTGCGGCTGTGCGCCGATTTCGCGCGCGCCGGGCTGCAAATACCCATGACCCTGAAAGCCAGCGCGACCAGCCTGCTGCAGCCGGATTTCGCTGATTTCGTGGGACGCGCGCTGCGCACCTGGGGGGTGCCGCCCGGCCGGGTGGTGATCGCGATTCACGAGACCGCGCTCGCCGGCGAACTGGAGCAGGTGAAGGCGGCGCTGACGCGTCTCAAGGCGCACGGCCTGCGGCTCGGCATAGATGGCTTCGGCACCGGCGCGTCGTCCCTCAACAACCTGGCGCAGCTGCCCCTCGACGAATTGAAGCTCGCCGCGACGTTCGTGGCGAACATGCGGCAGCCGGGGACCGAGGCGAAGATTGTCCGTTCGCTGGTCCACCTCGCGCGCGACCTCGATCTGCGCGTGGTGGCAGAGGGCGTGGAGGATGCCGAGACTGCGCTGGCGCTCTCGACGCTGCGCTGCGAGCGCATCCAGGGCGAATACGTGAGCCCACCGCTCGCGCCCAAGGAGATCGTCGATTTCGCCGTGGGGCTGGCGGGGGTGTCGCTCAGGCCGGGAACCTGACCCCCAATGTTGAGTTTTGAATTTTGAGTTTTGAGTGAGTTCCTTATTCCCTGAACCAATAAAAAACCCCGCCGCGGCGGGGTTTTTTTTATTGCGTGTGACGACTGAATGGCGAAGGGTTTAAGCCTCCATCCCTCATCCCTCCGCTCTGAGCGCCGCTCAGAGCTTGCGCAGTTCCGCGAGCAGCTCCGGGCTTTCGGGTATCGTTCCTTGCGGGTATACCTTCGCGTAGCGGACGATGCCCTTGGCATCGAGCACGTAGGCTGCGCGCTTGTCCATGCCGCGCTCCTCGTTGAAGATGCCGTAGGCCTTGCCGACCGCGCCGTGCGGCCAGTAGTCCGAGAGCAGGGGAAAGGGAACGCCGCCCAGTTTTTCCGCCCAGCCCTTCAAGCTCGGCGCCGGATCGGCGCTGATCTGTAGAATATCGCAGTTCAACTTCTTGAATTCTTCGTAGTTCGCACGGAACCCGTTGACTTGATTGGTTCACCCGCCGGTGAAAGCAAACGGCATGAACGCGACCACGACCGGCCGGCCCTTGAAGCTGGAGAGCGAGACCTTTTGATCGGAATTGTGCGAGGCGAGCATGAAATCCGGCGCTGCAGTGCCTGCTTGAACTTCCATACGGGTTCTCCCTGGTCAGGTGATTGGTGATGGATGCCGGGTCAATTGTTCGGCTCTGCGTCAGCACCCGGCAACGCACTTGCCGTCTACTTCGGATATTTTGCCACAAATTCCTGGAGGCTGATCCTGGTGTAGTGCCGCATCGCCACGAACTCGTGGAGGGCTTTCGCCTCCCGCGCGTTTCTGAAGCCGTGCGTCTCGAGTACCTTCCTGCCGTTTGCGTCGAGGAACACGAACACCGGCGTATAGCGGATCGAGACGATCTTGCGCAGTTCGTGCCCCTCCGGGTAGCTGGTCGGGATATTGGCCTCGAACACGACGAAGTCCTTCGAGTAGAGGGTCTTCAGCTCTCCGCCGGAGAGTTCGCCGGTAATATACCGGCAGCCGCTTCAGTTCTCGGCCGTGTAGAAAACCAGCGTGTGCTTCGAGCCGCTTTTCGACAACTCCTGCGCCTTGCCGAACGACTCCACCGCGAACGGCACGCCCTTCGCCTGTGCGAGCGCGCTCAAGCAGCACATCACTACCAGCAGTGCCAATCGCTTCATGTTCCGCGTCCCTTCAACGAAATGAAATGACGAAGTGACGGGTCAGGGTCACTGTGCTGGAGCCCCGTCACTCAGCACTCAACACTCAACACTCAACACTCAACACTCAACATTCAACATTCAACATTCAACATTCAACATTCAAAAATGGGGGCCCCAGCCCCCATTTTTGTCAGAGCGTCTTGACCTGCACTTTGCGCCACTTGATGGCGCCGCCGGGCACTTTGCCGTGATTGCCAAACTGCAGCGTGAACGGCCCGCTGGCGAACTTGCTGTCGTAGATATTGACGGTCTGGACCCCGTTCAGTTCGACGACCAGGTGCGTTTCGTTGGCCGTGATCAGGAAAATGTTCCATTTGCCGCCGGCCTGGTAGTTGTTCGGCACCGGTATTCTGCCGAAGTTGACGATGGCTCCCGTCGCGTATTCCTGGCCGGGGCGCAGGTCGTAAATATTCACCTCGTAGGCGTTGGCGGCGCCGACCTTGTTGGGATCGGAAGCGCGCATGAAGATGCCGCTGTTCGTGCCGGTCTCCGCCCAGAACTCGGCCCTGATCTGGAAGTTCTTGTAGGAGTTCTTCGTGACGAGGTGGCCGCCCTTGCCCTTGTCGGCCACGAGGGCGCCGTCCTGTACCCGCCAGTTGGCGTCGCCGATAACGTTGAAGTTTTCCATGCCCTTGCCGTTGTCGATCAGTGTGATCCAGCCCGAGTCGGACGACATGGTTGCGCAGCCGAAAGCAGTAAGAGCGAATACCAGCAGCGCCGCGATAACGGCAGAAAAGCGTTTCATTGTTATCTCCTCCCGGGTTGATGATGATTTACGACAGGCTGCTAGGATGGCCTTCCGGCGCCCGACCGTCAAGATACAGGCGCACCTTCCGGGCTCCCGCCTTCGCGGGAGCGACGGGAGGGTTTAAGCAGCATGTCAGGCTATTGTCTGGAAAAGGTTTCCGCGGCGCGGGAGACCCAGCGCCCGTACGCCGGTGGCGGCCGGACTGCTTGACAGCGCCCGCGCGCAGGGCGATACTAAACCGAATGGTTAAGTATTCAGACCCCCGGCTCGACTCGGTGTTTGCGGCGCTGGCTGACCCCACGCGGCGCGGTATCCTCGCCGCGCTGGCCGTCGGGGAGTGCCCCGTCAGCGAGCTGGCGCAGCCGTACGGCATGTCGCTGCCGGGCTTCATCAAGCACTTGCGCATACTCGAAGACGCCGGGCTCGTCGAACGTGAGAAGGAGGGCCGCGTCGTGAATTGCACTCTGTCCGCCGGCCCCATGAGGGATGCAATGGACTGGCTTGCCCGCTATGAGAAATTCTGGAACGACCGCCTCGATTCCCTCGCCCGCTACCTGGAACAGGAGAAACAACCATGGACACCGCCACCCACAAGCCCTCGCTCACCCTCGTCCGGCAGTACAAGGCCAGCCCGGAAAAAGTCTGGCGCGCGCTCACGCAACCCGAAGCGCTGAAGCAGTGGATGGCCCCCA
>CAZCGD010000060.1:0-9224 GCA_964498105.1 uncultured Streptomycetaceae bacterium | reverse complement strand
AGCTTCAGAGTGAAGGACGCCGCGGGCGTGTTCGGAAAGCTGTTGCGGGCGGGCGTGATCGTGCGCCCGATAGCAAGTTACGGCATGCCGCAGCACCTGCGGGTCACGATCGGGCTGGAGTCCGAGAACGCCCGCTTCCTCACCGCGCTCGCGCAAGCGCTCGCGGGATGATTTCACCGCTGAGGCGCGGAGACGCGGAGAAAACCTGTCAGACTGACCAGATATGAAGGGTTGCCGCTCATTCCAGATTGATCTCCTCTGCGCCTCGGCGTCTCTGCGGTTCGATTTGCATGGGCGCTAGGTTGAAAATCGGCAAGCTGGTCGTCATCGGCACCGGGCTCATCGGCGGCTCGTTCGCGCTGGCGTTGAAGCGGGCGCGGGCGGTAACACGGGTAGTCGGGGTCGGCCGCACGCGCCGCAATCTCGCCGCCGCGTTGAAGCTCAAGGTAATCGACGAGGCGTCTCAGGACCCGGCGCGGGCGGTGCGCGAAGCGGACCTGGTGCTGCTCGCGATGCCGGTCGGCCAGATGGCGGCGGTGATGTCGGCCATTGCGCCGCACTTGCCGCCGCATGCGGTGGTGACGGATGCCGGCAGCACCAAGAGCGACGTTATCGCTTGCGCACGGCGTTTTCTCGCCGGCCACCTTGCCCGATTCGTGCCGGGACACCCGATAGCCGGCACCGAGATGAGCGGCGCTGCGGCCGCTCGTTCCGATCTCTTTCGCGAGCGTAACGTGATCCTGGTGCCGCAACGGGAGACCGCCGCCGGCGCGATGCGGCTGGTACAGCGCGCCTGGGAAGCCTGCGGCGCGCGCGTGGTGAAGCTGGACGCCGCGGAGCACGACGCAATTCTTGCCGGAGTCAGCCACCTGCCGCACATTGTTGCTTATGCGTTGGTCAACATGCTGGCACGGCGTCCCAATGCCCCCCGGCTGTTCGGCCTGTCGGCGGGCGGGCTGCGCGACACGGTGCGCATTGCCGGCAGCTCGCCGGAGATGTGGGCGGACATCTGCGTCGCCAACCGCGCTGCGCTGCTCACCGCGCTGGAGGACTACGAGAACGAGCTCGAACAGATGCGGGCGGCGATCGAGGGCGCGGACGCAGCGGAGCTCATGCGCATGTTCGCGCAGGCGCGCAGCACGCGCGAGAAGTTGCTGGTCAGGAAGCGGCGATAGCGGGGCTTACCTTGGACTATCTCGATCTCGCGCCCATCCGGCGCGTCCGCGGCACGGTCAAGCTGCCTGGCTCGAAGAGCATTTCCAATCGCATCCTGCTGCTCGCCGCGCTGGCGCAGGGGGAGACGCTGATCCGCGATCTGCTGGAAGCCGAAGACACGCGCGTCATGCTCGAAGCGCTGCGCACGCTGGGCGTGGCGTGCCGGGACGAAGCGGCCCGGACGGTCCGCGTGCGCGGGGCGGGAGGCGCGTTTCCGGTGAAAAAGGCGGAGCTTTTTCTCGGCAATGCCGGCACCGCGTTCCGGCCGCTGACGGCGGTGCTGGCGCTGTGCGGTGGCGAGTACCGGCTGTCGGGGGTCGACCGCATGGACGAACGGCCGATCGGCGACCTGGTTGACGCGCTGACAGGAATCGGCGCGCGCATCGACTATCTCGGCGCAACCGGCTATCCGCCGCTAGCCATCCATCCAGGCGCCGTTCGCGCCGGCGGCACCGTCAACGTGCGGGGCAACGTGTCGAGCCAGTTCCTGACGGGCCTGCTGATCGCGTTGCCCATGACCGGGTCGCGGACCATCGTTGCCGTCGAGGGCGATTTGATTTCCAGTCCCTACGTCGAGATCACGTTGAACGCGCTTCGCCGTTTCGGCGTTGACGTCGCGCGGGAAGGCTGGTCGAAATTCACCATACCCGCGGCGGCGCGCTACGCGAGTCCGGGCGAGATCCACATCGAGGGCGACGCGTCGTCGGCGTCGTATTTTCTCGCCGCGGGCGCGATCAGCGGTCTTGACGGCGGCGGGCCGGTGCGGGTCGATGGCGTGGGCCGGGCCAGCATTCAGGGCGACGCGCGTTTTGCGGAAACGCTGGAGCGCATGGGCGGCAAGATCACCAGCGGCGAGAACTGGATCGAGGCGACGGCCGGCGCCGAGGCCGCGAAACGCGGCAAATTGAAGGCCATAGATGCCGACTTCAATCACATTCCGGACGCGGCGATGACGGCGGCGGTGGCCGCGCTGTTTGCCGACGGCACGAGCGTGCTGCGCAATATTGGCAGCTGGCGGGTGAAAGAGACCGATCGCATCGCCGCCATGGCCAAGGAGTTGCGCAAGCTGGGCGCGACGGTGGAAGAGGGGCCGGATTATCTGAAGATCACGCCGCCTCACGCCTCACGCCTGACGCCTCACGCTTCGATCGACACTTACGACGACCACCGCATGGCCATGTGCTTCTCGCTTGTGGCGTTGGGCGGGGTGACGATCCGCATCAACGATCCGGGCTGCGTGGCCAAGACGTATCCCGAGTACTTCGACGTCCTGGCATCCATTTCCAGGCATTGAGCGGAGCCAGCAGCGTGGCAGTCGGCCAACCTCCCGTAATTGCTATTGATGGCCCGTCGGCGTCCGGCAAGGGCACGGTAGCGCAGGCCGTGGCGGGCGCCCTCGGATTTCACTACCTCAACAGCGGCGCGCTGTACCGCACCGTGGCGCAGGCCGCGCTGGTGTCCGGGGCAGACCTCGAAAAAGAATCAATACTAGCTAATATTGCACTGAATCTAAAGGCTAAATTCAAATTGGAATCGGTCGAGCTCGAGGGACGGGACGTGAGCGATGCGATCCGCTCGGAAGCCGTGGGCATTGCAGCTTCCCGTATTGCGGTATTGCCCGCAGTCAGAAAGGCCCTGCTTGCGCGCCAGCGCGCGTTCCGGCGACCTCCCGGATTGGTGGCGGATGGCCGCGATATGGGCACGGTGGTTTTCCCCGACGCAGCGCTCAAAATCTACCTGACCGCGACCCCGGAAGAGCGGGCGGAACGTCGTTATAAGCAGTTGATGACAAAAGGAATGGGTGCTAGTATGGCAGCCCTTTTGCAGGATATACGGGAGCGCGATGCACGCGATGGGACGCGGATCGTGGCCCCCCTGCGGAAGGCTGCGGATGCCGTGCTGATCGACACCACGGGAATCCCGGCAGCAGATGCAGTAGCGCAGGTGCTGGCGCTCTACAAAAAAGTACCACAGGCGCCCTGAGCCGTGCCCCGGACCAGGGTTTGATCAACTAACCCCGTTGCCATGACGGGTAACTCCAACACTCTGAACAGAATGATGAAAGCACCTGCCGCCGTAGAACCCAAGGAAAGTTTCGCCGCACTATTTGAAGAAAGCCTCGCCCGGAAGGAAATGCGCGCAGGCGAAGTGATTACCGCCGAAGTGCTCCGGGTCGACGACAACTACGTCGTCGTTAACGCCGGGCTCAAGTCCGAAAGCTACATCCCGCTGGAAGAATTCCGCAGCGATCGCGGCGAGGTCGAGGCCAAGCCTGGCGACTTCGTGAAGGTCGCGATCGAGGCTCTCGAGGATGGTCACGGCGAAACACGCCTCTCGCGCGACAAGGCAAAGCGTCTCGCCGCCTGGCTCGATCTCGAAGAAGCGCTCGAAAAGGGAACGGTGGTGAGCGGCGTCATCAACGGCAAGGTAAAGGGCGGGCTCACCGTCACGGTGAACGGCATCCGCGCCTTTCTGCCGGGCTCGCTGGTGGACATCCGGCCGGTCAAGGACACCACTCCGTTTGAAAACAAGCAGATGGATTTCAAGGTCATCAAGCTCGACCGCAAGCGCAACAACGTGGTGGTGTCGCGCCGCGCCGTGCTCGAGGCCTCGCAGGGCGAGGAGCGCCAGAAGCTGCTGGGAAGCCTGCAGGAAGGCTCGGTGGTGAAGGGCATCGTCAAGAACATCACCGACTACGGCGCGTTCGTCGACCTGGGCGGCATCGACGGCCTGCTGCATATCACCGACCTCGCCTGGCGCCGCGTGAAGCACCCGTCGGAAATACTTACGGTGGGCGACGAGGTCGAGGCCAAGGTGCTCAAGTTCGACCAGGAGAAGAACCGCGTATCGCTGGGGATGAAGCAGCTCGGCGAGGACCCGTGGGTCGGCATTTCGCGCCGTTACCCGACCGGCACGCGGCTGTTCGGCAAGGTTTCCAATCTTACCGACTACGGCGCGTTTGTCGAGATCGAGGCCGGCATCGAGGGCCTGGTGCACGTCTCGGAGATGGATTGGACCAACAAGAACGTGCATCCGTCCAAGGTGACGCAGCTGGGCGACGAGGTTGAGATCATGGTGCTCGAGATCGACGAGGAGCGCCGCCGCATCTCCCTCGGCATGAAGCAGTGCCTGCCGAATCCGTGGGAAGAGTTCGCGATGAACCACAAGAAGGGCGACAAGGTGAAGGGCCAGATCAAGTCGATCACCGACTTCGGCATTTTCATCGGGCTGCCCGGCGGCATCGACGGCCTGGTGCACCTGTCCGATCTCTCCTGGTCCAGGCCCGGCGAGGAAGCGGTGCACGAGTACAAGAAGGGACAGGATGTCGAGACCATGGTGCTGTCGATCGACGTCGAGCGGGAGCGCATCTCGCTCGGCGTCAAGCAGATCGAGGGCGACCCCTTCAGCGGCTTTATCCAGTCGCACGACAAGAATTCGATGGTCACCGGGACCGTGAAGACGATCGACTCCAAGGGCGCCGTCATCCAGCTCGAGGGCGACGTCGAGGGCTACCTCAGGGCGTCGGAAGCGTCGCGCGAGCGCATCGAGGACATCCGCACCAGGTTGAAGGAAGGCGATTCGGTGACGGCGATGATCATCAACATCGACCGCAAGAACCGGACCATCAACCTGTCGGTCAAGGCCAGGGATGTGGCGGAGGATTCCGAGGCCATGAAGAAGCTCGCCGGGGAGAAGCAGGCCAGTTCCGGCACCACCAACCTCGGTGCGCTGCTCAAGGCCAAGCTGGACACAGCCAATCATGAATAAGGATGCACCATGACCAAATCCGAGTTGATCGCTAAGCTGGCGGTGCGTTATCCGCAGCTGGTGGCGAAGGATGCGGAACTCGCGGTGAAGATGATCCTCGAAGCCATGGGCAAGAGCCTGGCGCAGGGGCAGCGTATCGAGATCCGGGGCTTCGGCAGCTTCGGCCTCAATTACCGGCCGCCACGCACCGGGCGCAACCCCAAGTCGGGAGAGAAGGTCCAGGTGCCCGCCAAGTACGTGCCGCATTTCAAGGCGGGCAAGGAACTGCGCGAGCGTGTGGACGTCAAGAAATAACCGGTATTGCTCCGGATCGTTTGCTGGCGAGCGGCATAATCGAAAGATCATGCCGCTTTTTTTATTGCCATGAATTACCTGCTGTGGATACTCAGGTTCGCGCTGTTCGTGCTGGTGCTGGCCTTCGCCGTCAAGAATACCGACCCGGTGACGGTGCACTATTATTTCGGCGGGCAATGGCAGTCGCCGCTCATCATCGTGCTGCTCGTCGTCTTCAGCGCCGGGATCGCGCTGGGGCTGGCGGCGGCACTGGGCCCGATATTCCGGCAGCGGCGGGAGATCGCCGAATTGAAGCGCAGGCTGCGCGAACTTGCGCCGCGGGAAAGCGGAATCAGCATGACAAACGCACTGGACGGACGGCGCGATGGAAATTGAATACTGGTGGCTGCTGGTACTGCCGCTGTTTTTCGGCCTCGGCTGGCTCGCTGCGCGCGTCGATATCAAGCAGTTGCTGACCGAGTCGCGCGCGCTGCCGCGGTCCTACTTCAAGGGGCTCAACTTCCTCCTCAACGAGCAGCCGGACAAGGCGATCGAGGCCTTCATCGAGGTGGTCAAGGTTGACCCCCAGACCATCGAGCTGCATTTCGCGCTGGGCAGCCTGTTCCGGCGCCGCGGCGAGGTCGAGCGCGCGATCCGCATGCACCAGAACCTGGTCGAGCGCCCCGATCTCCCGGCCGAGCAGAAACTGGCCGCGCTGTTCGAACTGGCCGAGGACTACTTCAAGGCCGGGCTGCTCGACCGCGCCGAGGAGCTGTTCCTCAAGCTGGAGGCGACCACCTACGCCGAGCAGGCGCTGCGCTTCCTGCTCGAGATCTACGAGCAGGAGAAGGACTGGCACAAGGCGATCGGCATCGCGGGCAAGCTGGAGGCCGTGACCGGCCGCTCGCACCAGAAGGAAATCGCCAATTTCTCCTGCGAGCTGGCCATCAACGAGATGATGCATTCGCGGCCTGATGCCGCGCGCCCGCACCTGGCGGAGGCGCTCGCGCACCATCGACTGTGCGTGCGGGCCAACATGATCCTCGGCGACCTCGAGGCCGCGGCCAAACGCCCGGAGGCCGCCATCGACGCGTGGAAGCGCATCGAGAGCCAGAACCCGCAGTTTCTTGCGCTGGTCGCTGAACGGATTTACAACGCCTACAAGCAGCGCGGCAAGATTGAAGAGGGCGTGAACCTGCTGCGCGGCTACCTGACCAAGTACTCGTCCCTCGACCTGCTCAACGTGGTGTTCCAGGGCATCCTGGAGAGCCAGGGTACTGAGCCGGCATACCGTCTGGCGCGGGACGAACTGCGGCGCATGCCGACGCTGCTCGGGCTGGACAAGCTGCTCGAGGCGCACATGCTGGAGGCGCCGCCCGACCGCCGCCGCGACCTGGAGCTGGTGAAAGAACTGGTCAACCAGCATACCCGGAGCCTCGCCATGTACAAGTGCGACCACTGCGGATTCCGGGCGCGCCAGTACTACTGGCACTGCCCGGCGTGCGCGGACTGGGAAACCTATTCACCGCGCCGCACCGAAGAGGCGAAGCTACCGGCGTGAGCGGTGGAGCAGGGGCCCCGGTTTCCGGGGATGCGACCCGCGAATCGACGGAAAGCCGCCGACACGAAGGCCTGACATCTATGACAGTCGATCAGAGGCGGCACGCGTGAGCTTCCTGGCATGAGCGATCCGCGCATCATTGTCGCCCTCGACTATCCCGACCCGAAGGACGCGCTCACGCTCGTTTCCCGGCTCGACCCGAAACTGTGCCGGGTCAAGGTCGGCAAGGAGCTGTTTACGGCGGCCGGGCCCGCGCTCATCGAAAAACTGCGCCAGCCGGGCTTCGGCGTCTTCCTCGACCTCAAGTACCACGATATTCCCAGCACGGTGGCAGGCGCCTGCCGCGCGGCGGCGGAGCTGGGCGTGTGGATGATCAACGTGCACGCGCTCGGCGGCCGCGCCATGATGGATGCCGCGCGCGAGGCGCTTCCCACCGGTTCGACGGGCCCGAAACTCGTCGCCGTGACGCTGCTCACCAGCATGGGCGCGGCCGACATGGCGGACGTCGGGCTCGGCGGCAGCCCACAGGAGGCCGTTCTCAAGCTGGCGCGGCTGGCGCAAACATGCGGGCTGGACGGGGTCGTGTGCTCGGCGCAGGAGGCCGTGGCCCTGCGCCGGCAGTGCGGGAAGGATTTTTGCCTGGTGACACCGGGCATTCGTCCCGGGGAGGCCGGCCAGGACGACCAGAACCGAGTCGCCACGCCGCGGCAGGCGATCGCCGATGGCTCGGATTACCTCGTCATCGGCCGGCCGATCACGCGCGCACCGGACCCGCTGGCGGCGCTGCGCAGAATAATCGACGAAATAGCGCGGTGACAAAAGCATCACCGCGCTAAAATGGAAACATGTCCCGATCGATGAAAGACAGAACAGTGAAAAGGGGAGGCGGATTGAGCAGGCTGAAGCATCCTGTTGCAGCCTCCGCCTTCAAGAACGCGCGCGTTCTCGTGGTGGGCGACGCCATGCTGGACCGCTACTGGTATGGCGACGTCGACCGCATTTCGCCCGAGGCGCCGGTGCCGATCGTCAAAATCGGCCATGAAGAGGAACGGGCAGGCGGGGCAGCCAACGTTGCGCGCAATGCGGCGGCGCTGGGTGCCCGGGTAACCCTGCTGTCGGTGGTGGGCGCGGACGAACCCGGCGCGCGGCTGGAGAGCCTGCTCAAGCGCGAAGGCGTCCATACCCAGCTGCATCACGACCGCGGCATCAAAACCACCGTCAAGTTGCGCGTGATTGCGGGACGCAACCAGCAATTGCTGCGAGTCGACTTCGAGACCTCGCCCAGCCACGAGGTGCTGGCGTCCAAACTGCGTGATTTCGAGAAGATGCTCGACAGCGTGGACGTGGTGATACTGTCCGACTACGGCAAGGGCGGGCTGACGCACATCGTCAAGATGATCGGCTTGGCGCGGCGCGCGGGGAAGACCATTTTGGTGGATCCGAAAGGCGAGGACTATTCGCGCTACCGCGGCGCGACGCTGATCACGCCGAACCAGTCGGAGTTTCGCCAGGTGGCAGGTTCCTGGAAAGACGAACGCGCGCTGACCGAGCGGGCCCAGCAGCTCCGGCGCAAGCTCGATGTGCAGGGGTTGCTGATCACACGCGGCGGAGAAGGGATGACCCTGTACCAGGACGGCGCGCGGCTTCACGTCGCCACGCAGGCGCGCGAAGTATCAGACGTAAGCGGCGCCGGAGACACTGTGATCGCGACACTGGCCGTCGCGCTCGCGAGCAGCGTACGCATGAAGGAGGCTGTGCGGCTTGCCAACCGGGCAGCGGGCATCGTGGTCGGGAAATTCGGCACCGCTGTGGTAACCCCCAAAGAATTGTTCGCGGAGAAATAAGCGTGTACTACGTAGTCACAGGCGCGGCAGGATTCATCGGCTCCAACCTCGTCAAGGCGTTGAACGAGCGTGGCATTGCCGACGTCATAGCCGTGGACGACATGAAGGAGGGGGCCAAGTTCGCCAACCTGGTCGATTGCGAGATCGCCGATTATCTCGACAAGGACGAGTTCCTCAACCAGCTCGACGAGGGCAACTTCGACGGCCAGTTGAGCGCCATCCTGCACCAGGGCGCCTGCTCGGACACGACCGAGACCGACGGCCGCTACCTGATGCGGACCAACTATGAATATTCGAAGCGGCTGCTCGATTTCTGCATTGTTGACCAGGTACACCTTCTCTACGCCTCGTCGGCGGCGATCTACGGCGGCAACCGCGAGTTTCGGGAGGTGCGGGAGCACGAGGCGCCGCTCAACGTCTATGGCTATTCCAAGTTCCTGTTCGATCAGCTGGTGAGACGCCGCGAGGAAGAGCGCACGGCGCAGGTCGTCGGCCTGCGCTACTTCAACGTCTATGGCGAGCGCGAGAGCCACAAGGGCCGCATGGCCTCGGTCGCCTGTCAC
>CAZCGD010000059.1:0-1723 GCA_964498105.1 uncultured Streptomycetaceae bacterium | reverse complement strand
CCCGCTTTTCAAGCAGGCTAACGACCTGCTGCTGCACTGGATCGGTAGCGTTGAGCTTGCGTGTCGCCGGCGCCTGCTTCGCGTCAGCAAGCTCGTCCTTGTCGATCTCCTCTTCGGCCTCTGCGTCCGCCGGCGCGTCGCGAGACAGCCTGCCCCGCTCCTCGGTCGACGGGTGCGAGGACAGGAACGACGGCAGTGCGCCGCGCCGCCCTGCTTCACTCTCCAGCCGCGCGAGCAGCGAGCCCAGGTAGCGCGGGTCCATGCCGGCTTTCTTCATCATCTCGATCGCGTAGCGGTCCGCCTCGCGCTCGTTGTCGCGGGAATACTTGGTCTGCAGCAGCAGCGTCGGCGCCGTCGCCGCCAGCGATGCGGCGGAGGCAATGTCCCCGGTCACCGCGGCAATGATGAGCACGGTCGCGGAGCCTTCGAGCAGGCGCCGCATGGTGTGCCGGTGGTGGACGTGCCCCAGCTCGTGCGCCAGCACCGCGAGCACCTCCCGGTCGTTCTTCGCGAGCTTGACCAGCTCGTCCGTCATGACGATGATTCCCGACGGCAGCGCGAACGCGTTGGGCCCGATGACCGGGCTCGAACGGAATTCCAGGCGGTACGGCGTGGTCTCACCGGAGGCGCGCGCCATTGCGTCGAGCTTGTCGCGCAATCTTTTCTGGCGGGCCGCAGACAGTTCCGTGGGCTTGAGGAAGTGCTGTTCCAAGCCTTCGAGGGTCTGTCGCCCCAACGCCGCCTCGGCTTCGAGCGGTATGCGCAGCGCTATTTCGTTGGCGGCAACCGGCAGCACCCGGTCGATCAGCAGCCACAGCGTGGCGACCACCATGACGATTGCGATGACGGCGTAGATCGGCCGCGATTCCCACCGGTGCAGGAGGAGCTCGTAACGGCGGTCGCGCGTCATGCGGTCCACCGCGTCGTTGTCCGGGGTAACGCACGCTCCGCCACCCGGCAGGTAGAGCCAGCGCGGCGTGTCGGCAATGCGCAGCGACCGGCGCACCCCGCGCGCGTCGAACTCCTCGTTAACGTCGCGCCCGACGACTTTCAGCCTGCCGTCCGCGACCATCACGCTCACCGGGTGCTTGCGCGAGCTGTGGCCGTCGAAGTAATCCGCCTTGAGGACGCTCATATGCCCAGGTCCAGGTTGAAGATGTCGCCCAGCTCCTGCCCGGCGGCGCCGACCCGCTCCAGTTCCGGACTCGCCTCGTGCGGGGCCTCGTCCTCGAGGATCATCGAGAAATTCTCCAGCCGGTAACGCAGGGTGCGGATGACCGCCCACGGTATCAACAGACCGACGGTGGCAACAATGGCGACGACATTGCCGATATAGAGACGCGCGAGCCTGGCCGCGGCAAGGCTACCGGCACAGCGCACGCCCGGACCGTAGGTGCCGTTCCACATCGGAAAGGGAATCCCCCCTGCCGGATACGAGAAATCAAAAATAGAAGGGGCGCCGTGGCGCCCCTCGTGTCACATGTCAGCGGCACCACACTCCTTTTTCATTCATCGTGGAGCCGTGGCCGCGTTATACGCTGCCATAGCCTTACGCGGCCTGCAGGGAAAAAGGGGGGCAGGTTGAGCTGGCCCCCAAAGGACGCTAACGTCACCCCGCCGGCGCAATCAGCCGCTGCAGGGCCGAGTCGAGCTCCGGTGTATCGGGCAAGGTCAACTGAAACTCGCCTTCGAGCAGCGCCCTTATTTCGGCCGCGCTCGTGAG
>CAZCGD010000058.1:0-12756 GCA_964498105.1 uncultured Streptomycetaceae bacterium | reverse complement strand
TGCATCACAAAAGTGCCGAAATTGGCGCCAGACGCGAAGCAAACCGCAGCCAGGTTGGACACCTGGCGAGGATTTGCGACAAAGTATGGCGTCAATTGTCGGCATCTTTTGTTCAGCGAACTAGCGACTCAGGACACTAGTTGCCGTAGCCGAGGCGCCTCAAACTGGCATCGCTGTCGGCCCAGCCGCGCCGGACCTTGACCCAGACCTCCAGGAACACCTTGCCGCCGAACAGCCGTTCCATGTCGCGCCGCGCTGCCGTGGCGATGGCTTTCAACTTCTGCCCGCCCTTGCCGATCACGATCGCTTTCTGTCCTTCACGGTCTACCACGATCGACGCCTGTATGCTGCGCAGGTTGCCGTCCTCCCGGAAACGCTCGATTTCGACAGTCGTCGCGTATGGCAATTCGTCGCCCAGCTGGCGGAACAGTTTTTCCCGCAGCAGTTCCGCCGCCAGGAACCGTTCATTGACGGTAGTGACGTCATCCGCGTCATGGAGCGGCGGCCCTTCCGGCAGCAGGGGCACGATCGCGCCGAGAAGATCGTTCATCTGCCAGCCTTTGGTGGCTGAAATCGGGATGACGGCCGTGAAATCGCGCAGGCCCGCAAGCCTGGCTATGAAAGGCAGCAGGCGTTTCTTGTCCTTGACGGTGTCGGTCTTGTTGACCGCGAGTATCACCGGTATGTCCCCGCGCAGCAGCGTGGCGACGGCTTCGTCGCGTCCATCGCACACCAGGGCCTCCACTACCCAAACCACCGCATCCACGCGCGCGAGGCCCGCCGCAACACTGCGGTTCATCGCGCGGTTGAGGACGGACCGGTGCTCGGTCTGGTAGCCGGGCGTGTCCACGAACACGACCTGCGCATCGGCGCGCGTGACGATGCCGGTAACCTGCTGGCGGGTGGTCTGCGGCTTGTCCGAAGTGATGCTGATCTTGGTGCCGACGAGCCGGTTGAGCAGCGTGGACTTGCCGACGTTGGGCCGTCCCACGATCACGACATTGCCGGCGCGGTGCGCGGGGGCGGCTTCAGGCACGGGTCGCAAGCTCATATGCCTGGCGCGCGGCTTCCTGCTCGGCGCTGCGCCGGCTGGCCCCCTCGCCCACTGACCGTATGCCGAGTTCCGGGATAGCGCACTCGACCTCGAACAATTGCTGGTGGGCCTCGCCGCGCGTGGCCACTACCGTGTATAGCGGCAGCGCGAGCCTGCGCCCCTGCAGGCATTCCTGCAGCAACGTCTTGGGATCCTTGCCCGAGGCCGCGGGATCGATGGCGTCGAGAGCGCCGCCGAACAGGACCCGCACCACTTTGCGCGCCGCGTCGAACCCGCCGTCGAGGACCACTGCGCCGATCACTGCCTCGACGGCATCCGCCAGCATTGAAGGGCGCCGCGCCCCGCCGCTCTTCAGCTCGCCCTCGCCGAGCCTCAACTGCTCGCCGAAGGAAAAGTGCTGGGCGATGGCGGCAAGCGATTGCTGATTGACCAGATTTGCGCGCAGGCGCGACAGTTCGCCTTCGGACAGCGCGGGAAACCGCTGGTAGAGCTCGAGCGCCACGGCGCAATTGACCACGCTGTCGCCGAGATATTCGAGGCGTTCGTTGTGGGATGCGCCGAAGCTGCGGTGGGTCAGCGCGCGCCGCAGCAGCTCGGGGTCGGTAAAGCGATGTCCCAGGCTGAGGCCGAAATCCCCGGAATCCATCAGACGGTCGGTCGCCGCCACACTCCTACTTGGCGGAGGTCGGGGCGTAATCCATACAGACCCTGACATTGAGGATGAGCGGCACGCACACCGTGTATTCCGCGCTGATGACGACGCGTTCGCCATCCTTCGTGATCTGCAGGTCTTTCGCAGTCAACGCAGTCATGTTCTCGATCGCGGCGCGCCGGTTGTACAGATCCTCGACGACGCGGCGCACTCCGTTGCGTCCCTCCGGATCGTTGGCTATGGCCTTTAACTGGGACTGAATGGTCACGAATTCCATATAAGGCGGGCCAACCTTGAAGGAGATCAGCGCGACGATGATGAACAACACTGCCCACATCAGGAAGCCGGACAGGGACAGCCCTTTTTGTCCGTGTATGCGCATTTTGCATCCCTTTCAATTGATGAACTGCCCAACCCTCTTCAAATCGTCGAAATTCCACCAGATCAAAAACGCCTTGCCGACGATGTTGGCCTCGGGCACGAAACCCCAATAGCGGCTGTCGCTGCTGCTGTCCCGGTTGTCCCCCATCAGGAAGTAATGACCGGGCGGCACGGTGCAACTGAAGCCCGCCTCATTGTAGGCGCAATTTTCCCGGAATGGAAACGACCGCACCCCCGAGAGATGCACGCCGGGGCCTTCAGACTGCACCAGCACCGCGTGCTGGTGCTCGCCAAGCGTTTCGATCTTGCGCTGAGCCGACACGAAGTTGAGCCCGGACTCGACGTAATTGTAATCGCCGTCTGCTTTTACCTTGATTTCCTCGTCGTTGATCCACAGCCGCTTGTTGCGGTAGGCGATGCGGTCTCCCGGCAATCCGACCACCCGCTTGATGTAATCGAGGGCCGGGTTCTCGGGGTAGCGGAACACCATGACCTCGCCGCGCTGCGGCAGGTTGAGGTCGGCAACCTTGGCGTGAACGATCGGCAACCGGATTCCATACGTGAACTTGTTCACCAGTATGAAGTCACCGACCAGCAGGGTTGGCAGCATCGACCCCGACGGGATCTTGAACGGCTCTACCAGAAAGGAGCGCAGCAGGAACACCACCAGGATCACCGGGAAGAAACTCTTCGGATACTCGACCCACCACGGTTCGGGGCGGTCCGCGGCGCGCAGCTTGCGCAGCCAATAGTGATCCAGCAGCCATACGGCGCCGGTCGCGAGCAGCAGCAGGAACAGCACCAGAGCGAAATTCACTTTCCCACCTGCAGAATGGCAAGGAAGGCTTCTTGCGGGATCTCGACACTGCCCACCTGCTTCATGCGCTTCTTGCCCGCTTTTTGCTTTTCCAGCAGCTTTTTCTTGCGCGTAATGTCGCCGCCGTAGCACTTGGCGAGCACGTTTTTCCGCATCGCCTTCACCGTTTCCCGAGCGATGATGTGCGAGCCGATCGCGGCCTGCACCGCTATGTCGAACATCTGCCGCGGGATCAGCTGGCGCATGCGCACCGCGAGGTCGCGCCCGCGGTGCTGGGAGTGCTCGCGGTGGACGATCAGCGACAGCGCATCCACCCGGTCGCCGTTGATGAGGATGTCGAGGCGCACCAGGTCGCCGGCGCGATACTCCAGGAAATCATAGTCGAGCGAGGCGTAGCCGCGGGAGACGGATTTCAGCTTGTCGAAAAAATCCATCACCACCTCGTTGAGCGGCATCTCGTAGGTCAGCATCACCTGCCGTCCCAGGTACTGCATGTTGCGCTGCACGCCGCGCTTCTGGTTGCACAGCGTCAACACCGGGCCGACGTAATCGTGCGGCACCAGGATCGAAGCGGTGATTATGGGCTCGCGGATTTCGACGATCCGGGTGGGGTCCGGCAGCTTCGACGGGTTCTCGATCTCCACCACGGCGCCGTCACGCGTCAGCACCTGGTAGATCACGGTTGGCGCGGTGGTGATGAGATTCATGTCGTACTCGCGCTCGAGCCGTTCCTGCACGATGTCCAGATGCAGCAGACCGAGGAAGCCGCAGCGGAAACCGAAGCCGAGCGCCTGGGAGGATTCGGGCTCGAAGCGCAGCGAGGAGTCGTTCAGTTGCAACTTCTCCAGGGCGTCCCGCAACGCCCCGTAATCGCCCGCATCAACCGGGTAAAGGCCCGCGAAAACCTGCGGCTTGATTTCCTTGAAGCCGGGCAACGGTTCAGTGGCCGGTTGCTGGACGAGCGTCAGCGTATCGCCGACGCGGGCAGCCTTCAGCTCCTTGATGCCGGCGGTTACGAATCCGACCTCGCCGGCCGCGAGCACTTCCTTGTGGATCGCCTTGGGCCTGAAGATACCGACCTGCTCGCACAGATAATTGGCGCCGGTAGACATCAACAGGATGCGGTCCTTGGGCTTCAATGCTCCGTCCACGACCCGTACCAGCATGACGACGCCGACGTAGTTGTCGAACCAGGAGTCGATGATGAGCGCCTTCAGGGGGCCGGCCGGATTCCCCGCCGGCGGCGGGATGCGGCTGATGACGGCTTCCAGGACGTCGGCGACCCCGATGCCGGTTTTGGCGCTCACCCGCAACGCGTCCTTGGCGGGTATGCCGATGATGTCCTCGATCTCGCTGATCACGCGCTCCGGCTCGACCTGCGGCAGGTCCATCTTGTTGAGCACCGGGATCACTTCCACGCCCTGTTCGGTGGCGGTGTAGCAATTGGCCACGGTCTGGGCTTCCACGCCCTGCGAGGCGTCCACCACCAGCAGCGCGCCCTCGCACGCCGACAGCGAGCGCGACACTTCGTAGGAAAAATCGACGTGCCCGGGCGTGTCGATCATGTTGAGCAGGTACTGCGTGCCGTCCAGCGCCCGGTAGTCGAGGGCGACCGTCTGCGCCTTGATGGTGATGCCGCGCTCGCGCTCGAGATCCATCGAGTCGAGCACCTGCTCCTCCATCTCCCGCTCCGCCAGGCCGCCGCAGTGCTGGATGAAGCGGTCGGCGAGCGTCGACTTGCCGTGGTCGATATGCGCGATGATGGAAAAATTGCGGATATGCTGCATGGAAAAGGGCGCCCTGCAGCGCCCTCACCGTTCGCTAAAGCCGCGTATTTTATCGGAAATCCGCCAGATAAGCAGTAACGGTCGCGGCCTCGAGCCGATACTTCCTCGCGGCGGTGGCAGCAGATCCAGCGGAATAAGGGTCAGCGGGACATCAGTTATTGGCATCGACGCGGAACGGTATATAGAGCGAATTGGTGCCGCGGCGGATCAACAGCGCCACGATGCGCCCCTTGTCGAACTGCCCCATCATCTGGTTGAAATGCTCGACCGACTTCACGTCCTGGTTGTTGACGGCGAGGATGACATCGCTACGGCGGATGCCGGCGCGCGCGGACGCGCCCTGTGCATTCTCCACCAGCACGCCGCCGGAAATCTTGAGCTCGCCGCGCTGAGTGTCGGTGAGGTCGGATAGCGTCAGGCCATACTGGCTGGGGGCCTGGCTGGGGGCTGCCGCGGGCGGCGGCTTACCACCGCCTCGGCGCGCCTGCCGCGCGCTGCGGTCGTCCATCTCGACGATCACCACCTGCACGTCGCGGGAAGTCTTGTTGCGCCACAGCTGCATCGTCACCTTGGAGCCCGGCTTGGTCGCACCCACGATGCGCGGCAGGTCCTCGGAGGACATCACGGCTTTGCCGTCGAAGCGCAGGATGACGTCACCGGGCTCCACGCCGGCCTTCTCGGCCGGGCCGCCCTTCTCCACCGAGTTGACCAGCGCGCCCTGCGGCCGGGGCAACCCGAAACCGTCGGCCAGTTCCTTGGTGACCGGCTGTATCACGACCCCGATGCGCCCGCGGCTCACCTTGCCGGACGTGCGCAATTGCTGGGCAATGTCGTTGGCGACGTCGATCGGGATGGCAAAGGACAATCCCATGAAGCCACCGGTGCGGCTGTAGATCTGCGAGTTGATGCCGACCACTTCACCCCGCATGTTGAACAGGGGGCCGCCCGAGTTGCCGGGATTGACCGCCACGTCGGTCTGGATGAACGGCACGTAGTTCTCCTGCGGCAGCGAGCGTCCCTTGGCGCTGACGATGCCGGCAGTCACGGTATTCTCGAAGCCGAACGGAGAGCCGATCGCCAGCACCCACTCGCCGACTCGCAGCTTGTTGGGATCGCCGACCTTGACCGCGGGCAGGCCGGTTGCGTCAATCTTGATGAGCGCAATGTCGGTGCGGCGGTCGGCGCCGATCACCCTGGCCTTGAACTCGCGCTTGTCGGTGAGCTTGACCGTGATTTCATCGGCGGTCTCCACCACGTGCGCGTTGGTCAGGATGTAGCCGTCCTGGCTGATGATGAACCCGGAGCCGAGCGATTGCGACTGGAACTCGCGCGGACCCCCCGGTCCCGGCTGGGGAATGAAGCGCCGGAAAAACTCGTAGAACGGATCGTCTTCCTGCAGGTTGGGCGCCTGCGGCAGCAAAGGATTTCGCGCCGCCTGCATAGTGCTGATGTTGACTACTGCCGGCCCCTGTTTCTCGACCAGCTCGGTAAAATCGGGCAGCTGCGCGGCGGCAGCGATCGGCGCGACTAAAAGCAGCGCCAGCAACAAACGCTTGAGCATGATTCGTCTCTGGTTATTATGAATGGATTTCGGGAACTGAATCGGGAACCGCCGCGCTCCTCACTTGCCGGAAACACCCCTGAACTCGAGGGAGTTGGCGATCTGCATGACGGTGGCGGCGGGCGCCTCGCCCAGCACGGTCACCATGTGTTCCGCAACCGGGCGGATGTAGATATTGACGGCCCCCTGGTGCGACAGGCTGCGTGCCGGCCGCGCCTTGGGCAGCGGCTCGATGAAGACCGAGATCGCGGCCAGCCCGTCCGAATACACGATATGGGACACCATGGCGGCGCGCCCGGCGATGGAGCGCTTCAACTCCGTCAGTTTCCGAAACCCGGTTGGCTGCCGCGTCAGTGACCAGCCGGTATCCGCGGGCACATCGGAGATGGCAAGCGCGGAATGGTCGACTTTCCAGTCTTTGCTCTTCGCGGCATAGCGCGACCGGACCTGGTCGCGGCTGAAGCTGCCGCCGATTTTTAGATCGGTGAAAGCGAAAGCTTCCAGCTGCTGGTTCTTCTCGCTGAACGTGCGTGCGCGCAGCAGCAGGCCGGACCCGGCTTCCGCGCAGAACTGGTGGCCATAGCGCAGCTTGTCCTTCGGTTCGAGCACCACCACGCGGCAATCGTAGCCGGCCACGCGGTCCATGCCGGTGACGCTCACTACGTAGTTGTCGGCGACGCCGCTCAACTGCTCGGGCAGCAGCGCCGGGAAGCGGCGGGTGCTGCGCTTCTCGATGATGACCGTCTTGCTGTCCGGCAGATAGCAGGTGACCTGGTCGTTGGTGCGGATCACCTCGCGCGCCGGCCCGTCGAGCGTTTCCAGCTTCTCGAATTCGCCGCCCGCGGGATTGACGAAATGCACGATGCGGGAAGTCTCGTTCTGCCCCGCATGCTGGTAGACGAAGGTGCCGCTGTAGTTGAGCCGTCGCGACGCGCTCGCCATCTGCTTGAGCAGGGCAAGTCCGTCCTGGGATGCGGCGGGCGTCGTCGGCTCCGCTGCCAGCAGCGGGCCCGCCAGCCCGACAAAGACGATGGGCCAGGCCCCTCTCACACTAGCGGCCCTGGTCCGGTCGAGTGCTGGAGACGCCGCGGATGTAGGGGGCCAGCCCCTGGATTTCGGTGCTGGGCGAGAATTCCTGGTGCGCGATCAGGTATTCGTTCATCCGGCCCTCGCTGGGAACGCTGGCAAGCTGTGCCGAAAGGGTCGGAGATGCTGCGGGAGGGGTGGTATTCGGGACTTGCGCGAGTTCAGGCAGGGGGGCGAGCGGATTGTTGAAGAGGGCCATCCACCCTACCAGGGCCACCGCGGACAGGGCGGCGGCGGCGGACAGGGCGTAGGCCACGAAGCGCCGGCTGGCGACGGGCCGCGGCGCGAGCACCGTCGGCTCCCCGGCCAGCCGCAGGGCCAGTCGCTCGCCGAAACCCTGTGACAAGGAGCGCTCGCCGCGCAGCGCATCGCCGATCAGATGAAACGTGGTCCAGCAATGCTCCAGTTCGCGGTCCTGTTTCAGGCGCGCCAATTGCTGCTCCGCCTCGCGCCCTCCCAGCTCGCCATCAATCAATGCCGAAATCTTTTCCATCTCACCATCTCCTGTCCTGCCGTGTGCCCAGCAACGGCCTCAATTTTGTCGCTATCGCCTCGCGCGCCCTGAATATACGCGAGCGGACGGTGCCGATCGGGCAATTCATTATATTGGCTATGTCCTCGTAACTCAGCCCCTCGATCTCGCGCAGGGTGATCGCCGTCCGCAATTCTTCAGGCAACTCTCCCAGCGTTTGGTTCACCGTTTCAGCGACTTGCTTGCTTGCCAGCTCGTCCTCCGGCGTGTTGAGATCGCGCAGCTGGTCGCCATCCTCGAAGCCTTCCGCCTCCTCGCTGTCTATGTTCGTCGTGGTCGGCGCCCTCCGTCCCAGCGCCACCAGGTAATTCTTGGCGGTGTTGATGCCGATCCGGTAGAGCCACGTATAAAACGCGCTGTCGCCGCGAAAGGTGGGCAGCGCCCGGTACGCCTTGATAAAGGCTTCCTGCGTCACGTCCTCGACCTCGGTCGAATCCCGGATGAAGCGCGACAACAACCGGGCCAGCTTGCGCTGGTACTTGCTGACCAGCAGATCGAAAGCCCGCTTGTCTCCGCGCTGCGCGCGCTCGACCAATTGCTGATCGACTTCGCGATCGCTCATCTAACCCCGTCCCTGGTCTTCTTGTTATCCGAATCGAGCGGCAGAACCGGCCGGACAAAGCGGCAAGTATACCCGTCCGACCCGTCTCCGGTGGCACGAAGCCGATCGTTATTTCACTGACAGGAAAGCTAAAATTTAGTTCAGTCGCGGGCAGGGATATTCCCCTGGGAGGGGGGCGGCCCCCAGGGCGGCCCTCAGCCAGGACGCGACACGCGGTGTCCACCCAGGCCCGGCGGGAGCAGCAGTCGGTCCAGGGCGCTGAATGCTCCCTCGGCCGCGATCGCCATGACCGCAGCAGGCACCGCTCCCGCAAGCAGCAGAACGTGGTCGTTGACCGCCAGGCCCGCCACGATGCGCTCACCGTAGCCGCCGGCGCCGACGAAAGCCGCGATGGTAGCGGTGCCGATGCTGATAACAACCGCGGTCTTGACCCCCGCCAGCATGGTCCGCGCAGCCAGCGGCAACTCGATCAAGCGCAGCGTCGCCCCCCGGTCGAGCCCCAGCGCCAGCGCCGCGTCCTTCAGGGAGCGCGGCACCCCGGCCAGCCCGGATTCCGTATTGCGAACGATGGGAAGCAGCGAATAGAGAAACAGCGCGAGGATGGCGGGCACCGTGCCGATACGATCGAGCGCAGCGATCAGGAAGGCGAGCAGAGCGAGCGACGGCACGGTCTGGAGCACACCCGCCCCGCCCAGTATCCAGACGCGGGCGCGCGGCGCGCGGTTGGCCCATACGCCGAGGGGCACGCCCAATAGCACGCCGAGAGCAAGTGAGACCACGACCAGGACCAGGTGTTGCTCGGTCAGACGCCAGAAGTCCGGACCGAACAGCATCTTCACGAAAGACCTGCGTTCGCGTTGCGTCCCGTTGTCCTCCGCCGAGCGACGCCCGCTCAGAAAATCTTCCGCGATGAGGGCGAACGGAACCGCAGACAGCTCGGCAGCCGCGTTCAGGGCGATCATCTGCTCGGCGGTGATCCTCCCTTGCAGCCCCTGCAATGCCCTCCATGGCTGCGGGAATTTTTCCGGGAAGTCCTGTCGATGCAACAAGACCGCGTCGTAGGCCGGGAAAAAACCGCGATCGTCCTGCAGCACGCGCAAGCGGTAGCGATTGATCTTGGCATCCGTCGAGTAGCTGTCCATGACGTCCACCTGGCCGCCGGCAAGCACCTCGTAAGCCAGGCCGTGGTCGAGCCCGCGCACCGCCGCAGGTTGCAGGCGATAGGCCTGCCGCAGCGCCGGCCATCCGTCCTTGCGGTTGAGGAATTCCTGTGAGAGCGCGAACGACAGCTGGGGGTGCCGGGCCAGATCGGAGATACGCGCAATGCCCAGCGCTTCGGCACGGCTCTCCAGCATTGCCAGCGCATAGCTGTTGCTGAATCCCAACGGCACGCCTGCAGAGAGCCCGTGCTTGCCCAGCTCCTGATTGAGTTCCGGCAGTCCCGGCACGCGCGTCAGGCCGAGCAGTTCGAAGGCGATGGTGCCGGTGTATTCGGGGTAGAGGTGGATCGAGCCACTCTTCAGCGCCGAGAACAGGATGGCGGTATTCCCCAGCCCCTGCAGGTGTGTCGCCCTGGCGTCACCGGCCAGGTTCACGGACTGCGTCACGATCTCGCCCAGGATGTAGGACTCGGTGAAACGCTTGGAGCCCACGTTGACGGCCGGCTGGGCCAGGCCCAGCGCGGGCGTCAGCAGGAGCGCCAGCAGGCACAGCAGGAAATGTTTCATCTATCCCCAGTATGGCCGAACCCCGGTGGCGCTGGCAAAATAGGCAGCACCCCCTCCGATACCGCCTGCGACCCATGCCCCCGCGCGATTATCCCCTTGAGCCGTTCTGGATGCCCTTCACCGCCAACCGCCAGTTCAAGGCGGCGCCCCGCATCCTGGTCTCGGCCCGGGACATGCACTACCTCACCGAAGGCGGTCAACGGATCCTCGACGGCACAGCGGGTCTGTGGTGCGTGAACGCCGGGCACTGCCGCCCGAAAATAGTCGAAGCGATCCAGCGCCAGGCTGAAACGCTCGATTATTCACCCCTGTTTCAGATGGGACACCCGGGAGAATTCCGCGCGGCTGCGCTCATTGCCCAGTTGGCCCCGGACGGCCTCGATCACGTGTTCTTCACCAATTCGGGCTCCGAGGCGGTCGATACCGCTCTCAAGATCGCCCTCGCCTACCAGCGCGCCCGCGGGGAAGGACATCGCAACGTGCTGATCGGCCGCGAGCGGGGTTATCACGGGGTGGGCTTCGGCGGAATTTCGGTCGGCGGGGTTCCCGCCACCCGCAAGGCATTTGGAAGCATGCTCGCGCGGGTCGATCACCTGCCGCACACCCACAACCTCGAGCACAATGCCTTCAGCCGCGGGCAGCCGGCGTGGGGCGCGCATCTTGCCGACGATCTCGAGACGCGTCTCGTTCCACTGCACGATGCGTCCAACATCGCGGCGGTGATCGTGGAGCCTGTTGCCTGCTCCACCGGCGTGCTGGTCCCGCCCAAGGGCTACCTGGAGCGGCTGCGCGCGATCTGTGACAAGCACGCCCTGCTGCTCATCTTCGACGAGGTCATCACGGGCTTCGGCCGCACCGGCCAGGCGTTTGCCGCGCAGACTTCCGGCGTGACACCCGACATGATCACGTTCGCCAAGGGCGTGACGAGCGGCGCCGTTCCGCTCGGCGGCGTAGTGGTGCGCCGTGAGATCTACGAGACGGTCGTGAACGGCGCGCCGCCCGACACGATCGAGTTCGCCCACGGCTACACCTATTCCGGCCATCCCCTCGCCACCGCCGCGGCGGAGGCGACGCTTGCGCTCTACCACGAGGAAAAGCTCTTCGAGCGTGCGCGGGAGCTTTCACCCTACTTCGAGCAGGCGGTGCACAGCCTGAAGGGGGCGGGCCCGGTGATCGACATCCGCAACTACGGTCTGATGGCGGGGATCGAGCTCGAGCCGCTGCCGGGGAAGCCCGGAGCGCGCGGCTACCAGGCGTTCCTCAAGTGCTTCGAGAAAGGGCTCCTGATCCGGGTGACCGGCGACATCATCGCGCTGTCCCCGCCCCTCATCATCAGCAAGGTGCAGATCGACGAGCTGACGGGTACGCTCGGCTCGGTGCTGCGCGATTAGCGGTTGCCTTTCTTAGATCCGCTGCATCTCGCGCGCGCCAAGCTCGACCAGGCAGTGGTCGATCCACTCGGCGGCGAGCTTTTCCTGCACCGAGTTCTGCTTGAGCCGCGCATCCAGCGCCGCCCAGTCCACGCGGTCGAGCGGCTGGTCCTGGTTGAAGCAGGAAAAGACGTAGCTGGTTTTTCCGGTCGCCCGGTCCACGTGCGGCTGCAGGCACTGGGCGCAAATTTCCTTCATCATGCATTGCATCGGTGAGTTGATGGAACCGATGCCACGGTGGCCCGGCTTGAGATTAGGCTTCAACAAGTCATGCCGCGCGCGCGCCACCGCTCCCATCATGCGGTCCGAGCCGATGGCCATGACGCGGTCCGCGGCATTGAAGGGGATCGGCTGCTCGCCCAGGGCGCCGCTGGCATACGCGGTCATGCCCTGCACGATGTTGCCGACGAAGGTCTTGTCCCGCGGGCGCTCGGGAGTGAACCCCGGCTCCTCGTCACAGCACCACACCACGGTGTCCGAAGCGGCCTCGATCTCACCGATCTTGTAGCGGTCCATCATGTGCTTGTAGCCGGCGAAGTACAGCACCCGGTTCCCGGCGCGCCGCATCGCCTGGCCGATCGAGAACAGCACGGCGTTGCCCAGCCCTCCGCCAGCGAGTATTACGGTTTCGCCGGTGGGGATTTCGGTCGGTGTGCCGGTCGGCCCCATCACGACCACCGGTTCACCCGGCTTGAGCAGCACGCACAAGTCCGACGAACCGCCCATCTCGAGCGTGATCAGCGATATCAGGCCCCGCTCCCGGTCCACCCACGCGCCGGTGAGGGCGAGACCTTCCATAGCGAGCCGGCTGCCGTCGGCCCGTGGCGCCAGCGTCTCGAAGTTCTGCAGCCGGTAGAACTGCCCCGGCTGGAATCGGCGCGCGGCCAGCGGCGCCCGCACCACCACCTCCACGATCAGCGGCGTCAGGCGTACTACTGCGTGCACCGTCGCGCGCAACTCGCCGTTGAGATGCGCAAGAAACTCCTCGTCCGGGCGGCGCGCGGCCGGCGCCAGCCGTTCCAGGACGCGCGACACCACCGGATAGCCTTGCTTGGCGCTGCCGATTGCTTTCACCACGTTGCCGAAGTACGACGGGTGCACGTCGCCGAAATAACTCATGCAGCGCCCGTCGGGCTGTCGTGACAGCAGCACCTGCACCGCGCCCGG
>CAZCGD010000057.1:0-4917 GCA_964498105.1 uncultured Streptomycetaceae bacterium | reverse complement strand
GTGTGCCGGAGTCGAACTGGCTGCCCACGCCGCCGGGGCAGAACTACAATCTCACTTTCCGCTTCTACGGGCCGGCCGAGAGGGTGGTGTCGGGCGGCTACTTCCCGCCGCCGCTGGTCCAGAAGAACTGATCTGTAGCACGCCGTTTCTGAATACGATAATGCGGACTGTCCGTCCGTAACTGCAGCAGGGGTGCGAAATGAGTGGAAGCGTAGCGAGGTGCCGGAAGATCGGTCTTGTCGTCGCCCTCGCATCCGGCCTGCTGCTTGCGGCCGGCTGTTCCAAAGAGGCGCCGCCTGCCGCCGCGCGCGTCGCGGACGTTACCGCGGTGACAATTGCTCCCAGGGACACGCCGGCCATCTACGAATTCGTCGGCCAGACGCAAAGCTCGCGCGAGGTTGAAATCCGCGCGCGCGTGGACGGCTTCCTGGAGCGGCGCGTCTACACCGAGGGCATGCCGGTCAAGGCCGGCGAGACGTTGTTCCTGATGGACCGCAAGCCGTTCGAGGCGGCGTTGCAGCAGACGAAGGGCGAGCTCGCGCAGCAGCAGGCGCGCCATCAGGTGGCGCAGGCCAACCTCGCGCGTGTAAGACCGCTCGCCGACCAGAACGCGGTGTCGAAAAAAGACCTCGACGATGCCGTCGGCAACGAGCAGTCCACGCGCGCCGCGGTGCTGACGGCGGAAGGCAGCGTGCAACAGGCGCAACTCAACCTGTCATACGCCACCATTACCTCGCCGCTGGACGGTCTTTCGAGCTTCGCCAAGGTGCAGGACGGCGCCTACGTCAACGCGCAGAACAACCTGCTCACCAATGTCTCGCAGCTCAACCCGATGTGGGTCAATTTCTCGATCTCGGAAAACGAGAACCTGCGCCTGCGCGATTCGGTGAGCCAGGGGCAGATCAGGCTTCCACCCGGCCAGAACTTCGACGTCGAGGTGGTGCTGGCCGATGGCAGCGTGTTTCAGAACCGCGGCAAGATCAGCTTCGCCGACCCCTCGTTCTCGAAGGAAACCGGCACTTTCCTGGTACGCGCGACCTTCGCCAACCCCAAGGGCACGCTGAGGCCGGGCCAGTTCGTGCGCGTGCACGTTCGCGGCGCCACGCGGCCGAACGCGATCGTGGTGCCGCAGCGCGCGGTCCAGCAGGGAGCCAAATCGCATTTCGTATGGGTCGTGGGCAAGGACGGCAAGGCGGAGAGGCGCGCCGTCGAGCCCGGCCCGTGGAGCGGCGACGACTGGGTGATCGACCAGGGTTTGCGCGCAGGCGAGCAGGTCGTGGTGGATGGAGCCATTCGGGTCGCGCAGGGGGCGCAGTTGAAAGTCACTCCGTACCAGGCATCAGAGGACGCACTAGCGGCCCCGAAAGCCGCGGCGGAGCCGACGGCAGGCGAGCGAGCCAGGCTCGGCGAGAAGGGCAGTTCAGCGCCTGCATCCGCCCCGGCGTCCAAGACGAAGTAGCAGGTCTGACTTGAATATTTCCCATTTCTGCATCGACCGGCCGATTTTCGCGTCGGTCATCTCGATCGTCATCACGTTGGCGGGCGCGGTGGCGATGGTCAACCTGCCGGTCGCGCAGTACCCGGACATCACGCCGGTCCAGATCTCTGTCGCCGCGACGTATCCCGGCGCATCGGCCGACGTCGTCGCGCAGAACGTCGCCGCGCCCATCGAGCAGCAGGTCAACGGCGCCGACAACCTGATCTACATGTCGTCCACGAGCTCGTCGGCGGGGCTGATGACGATGACGGCCTTCTTCGAGATCGGCACCGACCCGTCGCTCGCGCAGGTGGACGTGCAGAACCGCGTGAGCCTGGCGTTGCCGCAACTGCCGCAGTCGGTGCAATCGCAGGGCGTGTCGGTGCAGAAGAAGTCCTCGGCGTTCATGATGATCATCCCGGTCTTTTCACCGGATGCGCGCTACGACCCGACCTACGTTGCCAATTACGCGAGCATCTACGTGCTCGACGCGATCAAGCGCATCCCCGGCGCGGGGCAGGCGTCAATCTTCGGCACGCCCGACTACGCTATGCGAATCTGGCTGAAGCCCGACCGCATGGCGGCGCTGGGGGTTACCACCGCCGACGTGCAGCAGGCGGTCGCCAATCAGAACCAGCAGTTCGCTGTCGGCAGCATTGGCCAATCGCCGACTGGCCGTCCGGTGGAGCAATCCTTTGCCGTCACCACCCAGGGCAGGCTCACCGAGCCCGCGGAGTTCGAAAACATCATCATCCGCGCCACCAGCGGCGGCGCCGCGATCGTGCGGCTGAAGGACATTGGCCGCGCGGAACTCGGGCAGAAGGATTATTCCCTGCGCAGCTTCTACCAGGGCAAGCCCGCGACCACGATTGCCGTCTACCAGCAGCCGGGGGCGAACGCGCTGGACGTCTCGAAAGCCGTGCGCGAAACGCTCCGGGAGATGAAGAAATCGTTTCCCGAAGGGATTGACTACGACATCACGCTGGATACCACGGAGTTCACGCGCGCCTCGATCGAGACCGTGGTCCACACCTTCTTCGAGGCGCTGGTGCTGGTGGTGCTGGTGGTGTTCCTGTTCCTGCAGAGCCTGCGGGCAACGCTGATCCCGGTCCTGGCGGTGCCGATCTCCATTATCGGCACGGCGGTCGGCATGACCGCGCTCGGCTTCTCGATCAACATGCTGACGTTGTTCGGCATGGTGCTCGCGATCGGCATCGTGGTGGACGATGCCATCGTGGTGATCGAGGCAGTCGAGCACAACATGGCCAAGCTCGGGCTCTCGCCGAAGGACGCCGCCAAGAAGGCGATGGACGAGGTGGGCGGGGCGCTCATCGCGATCGTGCTGGTGCTGTGCGCGGTATTCGTGCCGGTGGCGTTCGTGCCGGGCATAACCGGCCAGCTCTACAAGCAATTTGCGATCACCATCGCGATCTCGGTCGTGATCTCCGGCGTGGTCGCGCTGACGCTGTCGCCGGCGCTGGCCGCGCTGCTGCTTAAACCCCACCACGGCGAGAAGCGTGGCTTCTTCAAATGGTTCGAGGACGCGTTCGCCCGCATGACCAAGGGCTATAGCCGCGCGGTGAGCCTCGTCATCAAGCGGTCGGGCGTCGCTCTTCTGCTGTTCGCCGGCATGATCGGTATCTCCTTCTGGATGATGAAGCACATCCCGGGCTCGTTCCTGCCCCCGGAGGACCAGGGTTACCTGTTCGGCGCGGTGATCATGCCGGACGCCGCCGGGCTGGACCGCACCGGACGGGTGAGCCGCCACGCCACCGACCATTTCATGAAGAGCCCGGCGACACGGGCGATCGTCGTCATCGACGGCTACAGCCTGCTCGACAGCCAGAGCAAGAGCAACGCCTCGGTGTTTTTCGTCGGCCTCAAGGATTTCTCCGAGCGCTATTCATCCGGGAATATCCGCACTCAGAACGCCCGCGCGGTGGCGCAGGACGCCTTCAAGGCATTCTCGCAGGTGCGCGAGGGCATCATCTTGCCGATCAACCCCCCGTCCATCCCCGGACTGGGCACGACGGGCGGCATGGAGATGTACATCCAGAGCAAGGGCGATGCCAACAGCGCTCAGATCGCGCAGGTGCTGCAGGACTACCTGGCCAAGGCCAGGGCGCGGCCGGAACTGGGGCAGGTCACTTCCACTTACAACGCATCGTCGCAACAACTGCGCGTCGACGTGGATCGCGAGAAGGCCGAAACGCTCGGCGTGCCGGTACAGGACGTGTATTCCGCGATGCAGACTCTGTTCGGATCGCTTTACGTGTCCCAATTCACCAAGTTCAGCCGCCTGTTCCAGGTCATCATGCAGGCGGAGCCGGAGTACCGCCTGAAGCCCGAGGACCTCTCGCAGATCTACGTGCGCAGCAAGAACGGCAATATGGTGCCGTTGCGGTCGGTGGTGACGACGCGCTACGTCACGGGACCCGACCTGGTGACGCGCTTCAACAACTTTCCCGCGGTCAAGGTCACGGCCAACCCTGCGGCCGGCTTCAGCACTGGCCAGGCGATCGCGGCGCTGGAAGCAGTGGCGGCGGAAGCGCTCCCGTCGGACTTCGGCATCGCGTGGAGCGGCCAGACGTTCGAAGAAAAGAAGGCAGGGGGCGCATCCACGCTCGTGTTCGTATTCGGCCTCATCATGGTATTCCTGATTCTCGCCGCGCAATACGAGAAATGGTCGTTGCCGTTCGGCGTGCTGACGGCCGTTCCCTTCGCGCTGTTCGGCGCGCTGCTGGCGATACTCCTCCGCGGGCTCAACAACGACGTTTATTTCCAGATCGGCCTGACGATGCTGGTGGCGCTGGCCGCGAAGAACGCGATCCTGATTTTCGAGTATGCAGTGATGAACCGCGGCGCCGGACAGTCGGTGTACGACTCCGCGATGAACGCGGCGCATGACCGCCTGCGGCCGATCGTGATGACCTCGCTCGCGTTCATCCTCGGCTGCGTGCCGCTTGCCATCTCGGTGGGCGTTGCCGCCAACAGCAAGCACTCGATCGGCACCGGCGTCATCGGCGGCATGCTCGGCGCGACCGTGATCGCGGTGTTCTTCATCCCGATGTTCTACTACGTCATCGAATCGATGTCGGAGCGGTTCGGCGGCACGAAGCCCGCTGTGCCCGCGGCGGGCGGCGCGGCCCCGGCAGGCGCACATGCGCCGCGGCAACACGACTAAAACTAACCGCCGATGAATGCCGATCAACGCCGATAAGAACTACTAGAAGAAACTCTACGAAAATTGCGCAATTCGACATGAAAGACGTAAAGAATTGAAGATGAACCTTGAGTTTTTTCTTTGCGGCGTTGCGACTTTGCGTCGAAGATTTTACTTTTCCGTCGGCGTTTATCGGCGTTCATCGGCGGCTGTATTGTCTTTGTCCCTGGCAGCGTGCACGGTCGGTCCGGACTACGTGCGCCCGACGACCGAGGCG
>CAZCGD010000056.1:0-3855 GCA_964498105.1 uncultured Streptomycetaceae bacterium | reverse complement strand
TCGCGCAGCGCCTGCTGGCTGGTGCCGAGCACGTACGTCATCGGCACCTTGACCGGAGTGGCCAGGATGTTGCGTATCGTGAGCGGGGTCTCAGCCATCAACCAAATGCGTAAATCGTGAATCGTGAATGGTGAATGGACTGGTCCAGGCAGCGTCGTAGCTTCTGGTTATTGCTCCATTTACTATTCACCATTCACCATTCACCATTCACGCCTTTCTGCCTTGGGCGTGCAGGATCAGGATGTCCCGCGCCGCGCGGTGGATGGGAGTGGGCACGCCGACGGCCGCTCCGAGCTCGACCACCGAGCCCGACAGCCACTCCACTTCCAGCGGGTTGCCGCGCTCGAGATCGAGCTGCAGCGAAGCGGTCATCGTCCCCGGCAGCGTGTCGCTGAAAGCGAGACGCTCCTCGGCGATATCTTCCGGCAGCTGGACCCCGTGGGCTCTTCCTACTGCGGCCGCCTCCCGCATCGCGTCCAGATAGAACTGACGGGTAAGCGGATGCTTGAGGATCGGACCGAGCGGCAGTCGTATGGTAGCCGTCACCGCGGCCATGCCCACCAGGAACACGAATTTCTCCCAGATCGAGCGGCGAATGTCGTCGGAGAGCCTGGCATCGAGGCCGGCTTTCAGCGCGAATTCGAGCAGCGCCTCGGCGCGCTGCGAGCGCCGGCCGTCGTACTCGCCGAACACCAGCCTCTGCATCGTGCCGGTGTGCTGAATCACGCCGGGACGGGAGATCGCGGTCCCCATGTACGCCACGCCCCCCATCAACGCCTTTGCGCCGAAGATGGGCCGCAGGATTTCGTCCTTGCGCACGCCGTTCTGCAACGACAGCACACCGGTATCCGGGCCGACGAGCGGCGCGATCGCGCGTGCGGCCGCCCCGGTATCCCACAGCTTGACGGCAATGACGACGAGATCGACCGGCCCGAGGGTGCCCGGATCATCCGTCACCCGCACCTTGGGCAAATGCACGTTTCCAACGGGGCTTTCCAGTTTCAGCCCGTGGTCACGCATGGCCGCGAGATGCGCCCCCCGCGCGACGAAAGACACGTCGCAGCCCGCCTGCGCAAGGCGGGCGCCGATCAAACCGCCGACGCCGCCCGAACCCATGAATGCGATTCTCATATACAACCGTCCAAATTAGCCGCCAAGACGCCATGACGCCAAGGAAACCAAATTCATACTGAAAACCAAATCGATGCCTCCGCTTTTTTCGCCTACGCTTGCCAGGGACTGAATCTCTTTGCTGTGGTTCCTATTATTGTTGTGTCTTTCTTGGTGTTCTTGGCGGCTTGGCGGCTAAATTTCGGTTCTTCTTGGCGTCATGGCGTCTTGGCGGCTAACTAATTCTTGGTCTTCTTGGCGGCCTTGGCGTCTTGGCGGCTATTTTCCATCTGCTCCAGCGAGGACTTCGGCGACGTGCAGCACTTGCGTCTTAAGGTCGCCGCGACGGCGCAGGCGGCCCTCGATATGCAACATGCAGCCGAGGTCGCCCAGCACCACCGCGTCCGCGCCGCACGCCGCGATGTTGGCGCATTTGCGATCGGCGATATGGGAGGAGATCTCGCCGAACTTCACGGCAAACGCGCCACCGAAGCCGCAGCAGGTCTCTGCCTCATCCATCTCCTGCAGCCTGAGACCCGGCACTTTCGCGAGCAAAGCGCGCGGCTGCGCTTTCACGCCCAGTTCGCGCAGCCCGGAGCACGAATCGTGGTACGTGACGGCTCCTTTGAATAATCCCGGCACGCGGTCCAATTTAGCGACGTTGACCAGAAAATCGGTCAATTCATACGTGCGGGTGCACAGCCGATTCAAGCGCTCCAGCGTACCGGGATCGTCGCGCAGCAGCTCCGGATAGTGGGTGCGGATCATGCCCGCGCACGAGCCGGACGGCGCCACCACGTAATCGCACCCCTCGAACTCGTCGAGCACCTTGCGCGCGAGCGCTTGAGCGGCAGCCCGGTCGCCGGAGTTATACCCCGGCTGCCCGCAGCAGGTCTGGCTTCCCGGCACCACGACCTCGCACCCGGCAGCTTCGAGCAGCCTGATGGCCGCGAACCCAATGCGCGGCCGCATCAGGTCCACCAGGCAAGTAACGAAGAGACCGACGCGCATTTCCCAGAGTGGCGTACCTGGTAGCTGGTGACTGGTGACTGGTGACTGGTGTGCCGTGCTTCGCGCGGACAAATTTATGTGCGAGTCATTATAAGTGAGATCGGGCAGGAGAAGCCAAAGGAACCGTATCCCGGCTAGATCACCGCGCCATCAGGGTGCATCATCGTTCCCGGATTTCACTTCGTTCCATCCGGGCTACGGTTGCCCGCTTCTTGCCTCACCTCGATATAGTCAATATAATAACCAGATAAATGACTACTCTATGGAAAGCCGACATGCCTGCACTCGACCGGTTCGTCTCCGTGTCACACGCCAAGACCCACTTGCTCGAACTGGTCCGAACGCTGCAGAAAGGGCAGGACGCGGTGGCGATTACCCGGGATGGCACCCCCGCCGCCGTCCTCCTCAGCATGGAGCAGTACGAGGGGCTCATGGAAACGCTGGAACTGTTGAGCGACTCGGGAGCGCGACGTTCGCTGCGGCGTTCGCTGCGGCAGGCGACTGCGGGGCGGTGGGTTTCCCACGCGTCCGTGTTCGGCCGTGAACCCCGGTGAGGCGGTATCGCGCCCGCTATACGCCCGAGGCAGCCGCGCGCATCCGCGCCCTTCATCCGCAGATCAAGCGCGACGTTCGCGAGGGAATCCGGACGCTCATGCTCGACCCTCTGGCCGGAAAGCCCCTGCAATGGGAACTCGCGGGCTTTCGCTCCCTGCGCGTGAGGCAGCACCGGATCGTCTATCGATTGAGCGAGGCGACAGCCTCGATCGACATCGTATTCGTCGGAATCCGGAAGTCCGTCTACGAAGAGCTGCAGGCCATGCTGCTGCGTGAGCAGCGTCGGGACGCTTGATTGGGATCGAGCATCCGGGTCGATCGCACGACTCGGACCGCCTGTTACCCGTTCACGCCATGCCTACCGGCTCGGCGAGATCGGAACGCGCCACGCCGGGACGGGCACGCATCAGGTCATGCAGTTCCTTCTGCACCGTGGCGCAGCCGGGATCGTTGAAGCGGTTATCCATTTCGGCCGGGTCATTGGCGAGGTCGTAGAGCTCGCCCGCGCCGGATGCGAGCTCGAAGGTGCATTTGTGGGTCTTCGTGCGCACCGTGCGCAACTTGAGACCGACACCGCAGCGCGACGCGTGCACGTGCCATTCGCTATAGGCGACGTCGCGGGTATCGGCACTGCCTCCCAGCAGGCGCCTGAGACTGCGGCTCTGCAGCGCCACGGGCTGGGCGATGCCGGCGTACTCGTAGAACGTCGAGGCCAGATCGAGCGTTGATACCGGCTCGCTAACGATTTTGCCTGCCGCCACGCCCGGGCCCTGCGCCACCATCGTCACGCGTAACAAGTCCTCGTACGGAATGGGATGCTTGAGATAGAGGCCGTGATTGCCGAGCAGCTCGCCGTGGTCGGTGGTATAGACAACGAGCGTATTCTCGGCGAGCCCGAGATCGCTCACGGCACTCAGGATGCGGCCGACGTTGTGGTCGATCAGTGAAATCATGCCATAGTAGTTGGCGGTCATCTCGGCCAGCTGGCGGTCGCTCTGTTCGGGCACGCGCGAGCCTTCAGCGCGGAACTTGAGCAGGTCCGGGTCGGCGAGTTGCGGCCGGCCCTCCAGCACCGCCTTGTGCCACCACGGCCGGCGCTCCAGGTCGCGCACGCGGTGCTTCGGCAGCGGCACGTCCTTCGGGTCGTACATCAGGCTCCACGGCTCGGGACAGTCGAAC
>CAZCGD010000055.1:0-4361 GCA_964498105.1 uncultured Streptomycetaceae bacterium | reverse complement strand
TCCGCGCTTCAGCGCCGACAACATCGGCAAGAATGCCGCGCTGCTGGCGCCGATCGAGCGTATCGCCGCGGCGAAGAAATGCACGCCGGCGCAGGTGGCGATCGCCTGGCTGCTGGCGCAAGGCAACGACATCGTGCCGATACCCGGCACCAAGCGCCGCGCCTATCTCGAACAGAACGGCGCGTCGGTCGAAGTCAAGCTGACACCGGAGGATGCATCCGTGCTGTCGAGAGCGTTCCCGCTCAACGTCACCGCTGGCACGCGCTATCCCGAGAAGCAACTCGCCGGTCTCGGGATTTGAGGATTATTCATCCGCAGCGGCCTACCGGATTCCAACAGCATGCCGAAACGTGGTCGAGCGCCGCAGATCCACCGCCTGGCGGTGGTGGACAAAGAAGCGCGCGTCGGCGCCGGCACCGTCGTTGCGCCGTTCGCGTGCATCGCGGGTGACGCGCGAATCGGCGCGGGCTGCGGGATCGGCGAGCATGTGGTAATCGGGGCAGGGGCCCGCCTCGGCGATGGTGTCACCGTCGGTGCCGGAGCGAAGCTCGCCGCCGGCACGCGAATCGGGAACGCCGTCACCATCGGGCCGAATGCGACCTTCGCCGAACGTTTCCTTTCCGTCCCGCCTGGCGCGCGTGCCGGTGCACAGGCTGCCACAGTGCGGGCAGGCGCCTCGATCGGCGCCGGCGCCACGATCCTTCCGGGCGTAGCGATCGGGCAGGCGGCGATCGTCGAGGCCGGTACCGTTGTGACGCGCTCCGTACCGCCCAATGCCATCGTCGGGGGCAATCCCGCGCAGGTGCAGGGCTACGTTACGTCAGCTCCCACCGCCGCGGCGCCGGCCGCCGGAGTGCGGGAGGATGAAGGCGCCGGCATCCCGAAACTTTCGGTCGGCGGCGTCGTTCTGCAGCGGCTGGCGATCATCCGCGACATCCGCGGCAACCTGAGTGTCGCCGAGGTCGGCAAAGGCCTGCCATTCGTGCCGCGGCGCTATTTCATCGTCTGTGACGTTCCCAACGACCGCATCCGGGGCGAGCACGCGCATCGGAAGCTCAAGCAGTTCCTGGTATGCCTGCGGGGCCGCTGCTCGATCCTGGTGGACGATGGCAAGGCGCGCGAGGAGGTCGTGCTCGACACCCCAGGCCTCGGTTTGTTCGTTCCGCCGATGGTGTGGGCGGTGCAGTACCGGTACAGCGCCGACGCGGTGCTGATGGTGCTGGCTTCAGCCGAGTACGATGCTGCCGACTACATCCGCGACTACGACGAGTTCCTGCGGCTCGCGGGCCGGCGATGAGGGTTCCGTTTCTCGATCTGCGCAGCGCCTATCTCGAATTGCAGCCGGAGCTCGACGCGGCGCTGCGCCGCGTGATGGATTCCGGGCGGTACATCCTCGGTCGCGAGGTCGAGGCGTTCGAGCGGGAATTCGCGGCCTATTGCGGCGCGCGCTACTGCGTCGGGGTCGGCAACGGACTCGAAGCATTGCACCTCGTCCTGCGCGGCTGGGGCATCGGCACAGGCGACGAGGTCATCGTCCCCGCAAACACCTATATCGCGTCATGGCTCGCCGTGAGTTACGCGGGTGCCCGCCCGGTGCCGGTCGAACCCGATCCGCGCACCTATAACGTTGATCCGGCGCGCATCGAGGCCGCTATCTCGCCACGCACGAAAGCGATCATGCCGGTGCACCTGTACGGGTTGCCGGCCGACATGACGCCGGTCATGGAGATCGCGCGCCGGCACGGGCTGAAGGTGGTCGAAGATGCGGCGCAGGCGCACGGGGCCCGCTACCAGGAACGGCGCACCGGCGCACTCGGGCACGCCGCCGGCTTCAGCTTCTACCCGAGCAAGAACCTGGGCGCATTCGGCGACGGCGGCGCGGTAGTCACGGACGACGAGGAGCTCGCGCGCCGCGTGTCGCTGCTGCGCAACTACGGGTCGGAAACGCGCTACCGCAATCCGCTGCAGGGCTACAACTCGCGGCTCGACGAATTGCAGGCAGCACTGCTGCGGACGCGCCTGCCGAAGCTCGAGGAGTGGAATGCGCGCCGGCGTGAGCACGCGCGCCAGTACCTGGCGGCGTTCGCGGCTGCGGGGGCGGTGCTGCCGGTAGAGCCGCCGCGGCACGAACACGCGTGGCACCTGTTCGTGATACGGGTTCGGCAGCGGGACCGCCTGCGACAATTCCTGGAATCCCGGGGCGTGGGCACGCAGGTCCACTATCCCGTGCCGCCGCACTTGCAGCCGGCATACGTGGAACTTGCTATGGGGCGTGGGAAATTTCCGATCACCGAGGCGATCCACGACGAGGCACTGAGCCTGCCGCTGGGACCGCACCTGCGGGAGGAGGAGGTGACTTATGTCGCGGAACAGGTGATCGCGGGTTTGCGCTCCATCGCTGGCTAGAATTTTGGTCCGCGCCAACGACTCCGCTACTGGTTAGGGGCCGTGTGGCGGCTGGAACTCAGCACCCGCGCTGGATTTCCCGCCACCACTGTGCCAGGCGCGACATCGCGGATTACCACCGCACCAAGCCCAACGAGCGCGCCCGCGCCGATCTTCACATAGGGGGCGACCAAAGCGCCGCCGCTCAGGAACGCTCCTTCGCCTACCTCCACGAACCCGAGCACGGTCACGCCAGCGGAAAGCGTCGCAAAGCGGCCGACGCGGGCGTGGTGGTTCACCGAGGAGTTCTGCAGCATTATGACGTGGTCTTCCACGGTCGCCTCGGGGCAGACCACGCTTCCCGCCATGATGGCGCAGCCGGCGCCCACGCGCGCGTCGCGCGCGATAACGGCATTGGGGTGAACCACGGTCTCGAACCGCTCGCGCGGGATGCGGCTGCGACCGATTGCCTCGGCTTTCCTGCGGAAGGTCTCGACGCTGGCGATGCCGTTCACGAAATAACATTCTGGAAACCGCGGCGCTTCGTCTATCGTGCCTACGACCGGGAAGCCGAGCACGGAGCGCCCGCGGTTCATTGGAATGTCGTCGAGGAAGCCTACCAGTTCATAGACCGGCCTGCCGGCGCTGGACGCATTCCTTGCCAGGATCGCATCGGCGATGGAAAGGGAATTGCCGCCGGCGCCGAGGATCAGGATCTTCTTGGTTGCCGACATGGGATCTTCTCAGGATGCCGCGCTACGGCCGCGCGCGGCACGGGTTTCGTCGACGATGCGGGCAATGGTATCGAAGAAGCGGCGCGAGTACTCGGCGACGTTGTTCACTTCCTCCTCGAAAAAGCGCTTGCCGCGCGCGCCGACTGCCTGGCGAAGCTCGGGCTCGGCGATCAAGCGATTCGCCAAGCTCACGTATTCCTCGGGCGTGCGCGCGCACAGCACCGGATAGCGCTCGAGATCCGGCGCCGCCGGCTGTCCGCCCGTGAGCCCATGGTGGAATTGCATGCCGAACACCGTGTTTTCCGCGAGGTAAGAGAGCAGCGGCGTTCCCGCGCCGAGCGCCTGATAGCCGGTGATGCCGCAGCCGAGCGGAAACGTTTCAAGAAACAAGTCGAGCGACGCGGCGTAGAGCGCGGTGTCCACCCAGCCCACGAAGTGACAGCGCTCCGCCACACCGGCGGCACGGAAGAACTCCTGGATGCCTGGGTGCTGAACGCGGCCGGTCCACAGGTAACCAGCCTGCGGGTTCGCCCTGATGATCTGCACGACGGCCTCGAGAAAGGGCCGGCTGTCGAGCTTCTCGGCGCGCGCAAGTGTGCCCATGAGAAAGGGCTGCGGGAAGCCCGCGCGCAGCTGCGCCACCGTTGCCGGCTGCGGCAGGGTCGTGTCGACCGTGAGCGGCACGGGGCACACTCGCCAGGCTTGTTTCCCTATGATCCGCTCGCGCTCGTGCCGGGCGCCGTAGGTGATGTAACCGTCAATGTACGACCCGGTGACAGGATGGAACCGCAACGCCCAGAGGATTTGAACCGGCGCGATACGCATCGAATAGGCGAGCGCTACCATGGTCGGAATGCTAACCCACACACAAGCCCCAATGCGGTCTCGAGCCAAACGCTCTCGCAGCCAGAGAAATCTAGCCTTCCATGCGGTGGATTTACTTAGCCGCATTTCCTCGCCAACCAGCACGACTTCGACGCCAATCGCGCGACACCTCTCAACGAATATGAATTCGTAATCGCCGAGCACGTAGATGCGCGATTCCGGATGATGGCTGCCTGTCCGCAGGCTTGCTTCCAGAAGCTTCAGCAGTACTTCGGTATGCCCGAGAACGGCGCCGGTTTGCAAAATGAAGGCGACACCATTGGCATCGTCGCCGGAGAGCACTGCCGGATCGCGAAAGCACCGACCCATCGCGGCCAGCTCGTCCTTCCAATCGGAGAAGCACCGATAGTAGTGTTG
>CAZCGD010000054.1:0-6026 GCA_964498105.1 uncultured Streptomycetaceae bacterium | reverse complement strand
GACGCACGTGCCGTACAAGGGTGCCGGCATCGCCACCATCGACGTCGTCGGCGGGCAGGTGCAGATGTTCTGCACCGGTCTGACCGCCCTCACCGGGCTCATTCGGTCCGGCAAGGTGCGCGCGCTTGGGCTGGCGTCGCTCGCGCGCTCTCCGCAAATGCCGGACTTGCCGACCATCAGCGAGCAGGGGCTGCCCGGCTTCGAAGTCACTTCGTGGACCGGCGTGGCGGCCCCGGCGAAAACGCCGCAAGCCATCGTTCGCCGCCTCTACGCCGAGATCACCGCCATCGTCAACGACGCCGACATGAAGAATTTCCTGCACGCCCAGGGCGCCGAGCCGGCGTTGATGGGCCCCGAGGAGTTCCGCGACTACATCAAGGCGGACATCGCCAAGTGGGCGAAGGTGATCCGGGCAGCGAACATCAAGATCGAATAACGAAACTTTCTCAAAATCCATTACAGCCACGGAATCACACGGACAGGTCAAGGCAAAATCCAATCCGGCCACGGAAACACACGGAAACACACGGACAGGTACGGAAAACGCTGGATAGCTCCAGACAAGAAAGAATCGCACCCATCCTCTTCTTCTCACGCTTGAATGGTTTTACGATCGAATGGGTTGTGATTGTTCTTGGTCCGTGTGTTTCCGTGTGTTTCCGTGGCTAAGACTTTTTTTGCAAGAGGTTGCGGGCGCCACTCTCACCCGCTCAACGCCAACGCTGCCAGCGCGGCGATGGCGAAAACGAGGCCGGCGCACTTGCGCAGGGTGAAGGCCTCGCGCAGGAACACGACGCCGATCGCGGCGGTGACGACGAAGCCCATCTGCGTGATCGGCACCAGCACGCTCGCCTGCCCGCGCGTCAGGCTCTCGAACATGAAGACGAGGCCGAGCAGGAACAGCGCCGCCGTCGATCCCGCATGGGTCCAGGCCGCAGCGGAAGGCGCCTTCACCCCGCGGTCGATGATCCAGGCGTAGCCCGTGGCGAGGGGCAGGAACACGGCCGCCTGCCCGGCGATGAAGGTGGCGGGGCTGCCGCCGCTCTCCGCGCCCACCTTGTAGAGAAAGTTGGCCACGCCCATCGCCGCCATCGCAACCAGCGCCTGCACGAGCGGCGAACGCGCACCGCCCGTCGCGGCGCTGTCGCCGCCTAGCAACAGCCAGACTGCCGCGAGCGCCAGCGCCAGGCCTGCGACCTTCAACGCGCCCAGCGGTTCCCCGAGCAGCAGCACCGCGAGCGCGGTGGTGACGGTGAAGCTCAGGCGGAAAATCGGCGCGATCAGGCTCACCGGACCGGTCTGCAGGCTGCGCGCGAAATTGTAGAGCGCGACGAACACGAACAGCCCCGCTGCCATGCCCCACAGCAGGTAGGCCTTCAACTCGAGCGTGCCGGTGGCGAGCCCGTAGAGCGTGACGGCGGGCGCGAAACACCAAGCCTGCACCATCAGAAAATGGTGCGCCGGCACGCCCGCTGCGGCGCCGCGCTTGTATACCAGGTCCGCCAGCCCGAGGCAGACCATGGCCCCCAGCGCGAGTTCGACTCCAAATGCCATGCAGGTGAAAAATGGACTAAAGTCTCATTCTAACGACATGGCGGCCCGCATTTTTTACGGACCGAAGGAATTTTTCCGCGCCGGCGAAATCAGAGCTAGTAGAACCCGGCCGTACTTCCCTAAGAGTGCCTAACACAATGAAACACACGCTGCGCTGTCACGGTTTTGGCGACGCGGGACCAATGGCACGGTCAGGCATCGCGAAGGGCATGCACCGGGCGGTAGCCGCGGGCCAAAACCGCGCCAGCCCACGAGGGGTTGCGGCCACAATCGCCGCTAGCTTTGTCGCGAGGCTTGCCAATACAGCGAGTATTGGCTGCACCTCGCTTCGCGCTATCGACGATTCTGACTCGCAACGCACGCGCGTTTCACTATGTTAGGCACTCTAAGGAGAAAACCATGAAGCTTCGCACTACCATATGGATAGCCCCGCGGCGGCTGCCCGCGCTTTCCGCGGCGCTGCTCGCGCTCGCGCTCGCCGCCTGCGGTGATAAGGCGCCGCCGCCCAAGCCCGTCGCCTTGACTGTGCCCGTCCAGCCGACGCCCGCGCCGGTGCAGAAACCCGCCGAGGACCCGCAGCTCGCTGCTGACAAGGCGCTCGCCGCCAGCGTGAAGGCCGCCCTGCTGGACGCGAAGGCTCTGAACGCTCACGACATAGACGTCGTCGCGAAGCGGGGCGTCGTCTCCCTGTTCGGCACTACGAAAACGCACGCGCTCCGCAGCATGGCCGAGAAGGTCGCGGGCAGGGTCAGTGGCGTCACGCTGGTCGAGAACAAGCTCGCGGTCGTCGCCGGCTCCTGACCGCGCCGGCCCCGGCTTACGGCCGGACCGCGTGAGTCGTGAGTGGAGGCGGGAGGGTTTCCCTTCCGCCTTTCTTCTTTCGCCTCACGCCTCACGCCTCTCGCCTCTCGCCTTCCGCCTTGCTCTTCTCCCGGTGTCTTGACTGCAAGAGTCAGCGGACTTATCTTGCGGCTAGTCGCAGCGCACCGATAGCCGAGGAATAGACCGTGTCGATGAAGTTGAGCCGCAGTGTCCTGCTCCCGTCCATAGTCCGATCCGCACTGGCGTTCGCGTTCGCTGCAGCGCCCGTCGCCGCGAGCGCACAGAGCGTGTGGAAGCCCGAGCGCCCGATCGAGCTCATCTCGGGATCGGCCGCGGGCAACAGCGTCGACCGCATGCTGCGCACGATCGCGAAGACCGTGCAGGAGAAGCGCTTCGTCGAACTGCCCGTGAACGTGCTCAACAAGCCCGGCGGCGGCAACACGGTGGCGTGGAGCTACCTCAACCAGCGCGCCGGCGATGGGCATTACCTCATGGTCGCCAACCTGAACCTGTCGGCCGGTCACCTGACCGGCACCAGCACCTACAGCTATCGCGATTTCAGCGCGGTGTGCCTCCTGTTCGACGAGTACATCGCGCTCCTGGTGAAAGCCGATTCCCCGATCAAGGATGGCCGCGACCTGATCGAGCGGATGCGCAAGGACCCGGGGTCGCTGAGCCTCTCGTTCTCCTCGGTGGCGGGCGGCGCGAATCACATCGCCGCCGGTCTGGTGCTGAAATCGGCCGGCGTGGACGTGAAGAAAGTCCGCACGGTGGTATTCGACTCGGCGAGCAAGGCGGTCACCGCCATGCTGGGCGGCCACGTCGACGTCGTTTCCTCCAGCGTCTCGGTGGCGGTAACGCAACTCCAGGCGGGGGCCGTACGCGTGGTCGGAGTCTCGTCGCCGCGCCGCCTCGCCGGCGCGTTTTCGGACGTGCCGACCTGGAAGGAACAGGCCGTGGAAGGGACGTTCTCGAACTACCGCGGTCTGATCGGGCCCAAGGGTATGCAACCGGCCCAGGTCGCCTACTGGGAAGGCGTCTTCTCGGCGCTCGACAAAGACGAGAGTTGGCGCGCGGACCTTGAGCGCAACCTGTGGGTGGGGCATTACCTCAACGGCCGCGACACCCGCAAGTACTGGGACGATCTCTCGGTCCAGGTGCGCGCGGTGCTCGACGACGTCGGGCTGCTTAAGCAATAGGAATGGATCTCCGTTATGTTTCCACGCAGACCATATCGCCTTCGAGGCGCACGGGAAACACCGCGACACGCATGGCCGGGTTTTCCAGGCACTGGCCCGAAACCAGGCTAAAGTGCTGCTTGTACACCGGAGGAAATCGGGACGCACAACTTTTCTATTCTGGCCACCGCAAACGAAATGTATTCGCCAGAAAAGGTGTGCGTCCCAATTTCCGCAGCACTGTAAGATTCACGTTGCTGAAAATCGGTTCGACTGGGAATACACCTCTATGAAGCGAAGCCTTGCCGCGAGCATCGTCCTGTGCGTTCTCGTTTTGGCCGCCGCGCCCGCCGCCGCGCGATTGACGGAGATCAATGTCACCGCTGTCGAGCCGTTCGCGGACGGCCATGCCTTCGGCGACACCGGCGCCTACGAGCGCGTGCGCGGCACGTTCAAGGGCGAGCTCGAGCCCGCCGATCCGCGCAACCAGGTGATCGTCAATCTCGACAAGGCGCCGAAGAACGCCGCCGGCCGCGTCGATTACGAGGCCGATTTCTTCATCCTGCGCCCGGTGGACGCGGCGCGCGGTAACCGCAAGATCTTCTACGACGTCACCAACCGCGGGCGCAAGAACCTCCACTGGCGGTTGACGGATGCTCGCCTGTCCTCGCCCGCGGGCGCCAACGATCCGCGGACCGCGCAGGACGCGGGCAACGGGCTGTTTTTCCGCATGGGATACACAATGGTGTGGAACGGCTGGGATCCGGATGCGCCGCGCTCGAACGCCGGCCTTGCCATGAAACCGGTCATCGCCACCAACGACGGCGCGCCGATCGTGCGCGTGATCCGCGACGAATTGCAGAGCGGCACGCGCGGCCCCCAGCGCGAGACCTTCCGCCTCACTCACGAAGCGGCGACGCTCGATCAGTCGCAGGCGAAGCTCAGCGTGCGGCGGAACGAGGCCGATCCGCGGCAGGAGATACCTACAAGCGGCTGGACCTACCTCAACGCACGCGAGATCCGCCTGCTGCCACAGGGCGCGAAACCGGAGCCGGGCTCGATCTACGAGCTCCACTATCCCGCCACCAATCCGCGCGTGCTCGGCATCGGGCTCGCCGCGACGCGCGACCTGGTCTCGTTCCTGCGCTACGAGTCCGCGGACTCCAAGGGCAACGCCAATCCCGCGCGCCCGGGGATCAAGGCAGTACTCGCGTTTGGCAGTTCGCAAAGCGGGCGCTACCTGCGCGACCACGTGGCGCAGGGATTCAACCAGGACGAATCCGCGCGCAAGGTGATCGACGGCATCCTCGCGCACACCGCCGGCGTCGGCGGCGTGTTCCTCAACACCGAGTTCGGCCAGCCGGCACGCACCCACACCCAGCACGAGGACCGGACGTTTCCCGAGGGTGCATTTCCGTTCTCCACCGCGCGCATGACCGACCCGGTGACCGGTAATAGCGGCGGCCTCCTGCGCAACGATGGCTTCGATCCGCTGTGGATGGAGACCAACACCTCCACCGAATACTGGCAGAAAGGCGCCTCCCTTCTCGTCACCGATCCGCTCGGCACCCGTGACGTCGATTTGCCCGCCAACGCGCGCGGCTATCTGTTCGCCGGCACGCAGCATGGCGCGCTGGCTTGGATGAGGTCGACGCCTGGCAACTGCGTCAACCCGCGCAATCCCCACAGTCCGACACCGGCGCAGCGCGCATTGCTCGTCGCGCTCGACGAGTGGGTGAGCGAGGGCAAAGCGCCGCCCGCTTCACGCACGCCGCGCCTGAAGGACGGCACGCTGGTCACGCCGGACCAGCTGAAGTTTCCCGCGATACCAGGGATTCAGGTCGCGCGCCGCATGAACGGACTCGGCGTGCTGAAGAACTGGATCAAGCCCGAGTTGGACCTGTCGAAACCGTACCGGCCGCTGGTACCGCAGATGGATGTCGACGGCAACGAGACCTCGGGCATCCGGCTGCCTGACATCGCGGTGCCGCTCGGCACTCACACCGGCTGGAATCTCTACAAGGCGCCTTTCCCCGAAGGCGAGCTGTGCGATCGCGACGGCACCTATGCGCCATTCGCCGCGACCCGCGCCGAGCGCGAGGCGAACAGCGATCCGCGGCCATCGCTCGCCGAGCGTTACGGCGACCAGGCCGGTTATGCGCGGCGGGTGGAGGACGCGGTGAAGAAGTTGGTGGCCGAGCGCCTGCTGCTCGCCGAGGACGGCGAGCTGTTTGTCACCAGGGCGAAGAGCGAGGAAACCGCGAAGCGCTTTAAACAACAGTGAATCGTGAGTCGTGAGTCGACTACGGTCGCGCCCGGTGCCGATCACGTCCGCCAACGTGTTGGCAGCGCTGAAGACCGCGTAATTTGTGTCTGTTAATGAAATCGGGGCGGCTTGGGCCGCCGCGATTTCATTTCAACAACATTCCTGGTGCCGCTACTCCACGACGCCGAGCACATCGCCGGGCTCGC
>CAZCGD010000053.1:0-3565 GCA_964498105.1 uncultured Streptomycetaceae bacterium | reverse complement strand
CGCTCGCGGGCGAACTCGCGCTTGGGGTCGGCGTTGAAATTCTTCAGCGAAATCTCCAGCACCTGCGGCAGGCGCTCGCGCTCGATGCCGAGCTCGGCAAGGCGCAGCGGCATGCCCAGCGAACGGAAATCCGCGTCCATCCGGTCGGCGATGCGTTGCGGCGCCTCTGCGGGCACGGATTCCAGACCGAGTGCACCCGCGATGCGCGCCATCGCCGCCGGATCGCGATGTCCCAGCCGGCGCAGCACGGTCCCCATCACCGCGCTGTAGCCCTCGCCCTGGCCGACGTGCGGGAAGACACTGATGAGCGAAGTCGAAAAAGCATACGCGGCGCGCATCGGCCAGTGGCGGGCGAACTGGGAGCCGCCGTCGTCCGACTCGCGGTTCTGCAGCAGCGTCGCCGCGCACAGCTCGAAACGCGGCGCCGGGTCGGCGGCGTTCGCGATGCGCGGCAGCGCCCCGGCAGCCAGGCGCCAGGCCTGCAAGCGGTCTCCTTCGACCAGGGGGTTGTCCGAAGTTGCGCCCAGGTTCATCACCGCGCGGCAGTAAATCGTCGCGGCGCCGGTGCGGATCAGGTGCGGCGGCGCGGTGAGCAGCGCGTCGGTGTCCCAGAAGATCGCCACCGGGCGCGTCTTGGGATCGAAAAACTCCATGCCGCGCGCCGTGGCATCGTCCTTCATTCGCGAGCCCGCGCGGTTCTGCGCCGTGGTCGGCGCGGTCAGCACGTTGATGATCGGCAGCTTGGGCTCGTGGAGCTTGGGGCTGATCGCGGGCCCGTGCTCCGGATACTGCGTCACCAGTTCTTCCACCGGCCGCTTCTCGGCGAGCAGGATCGTCACGATGCGGGCGCCCTGGATCACGCTGCCGGCGCCCACGCCGATCACGAGATCAGCCTGCACGGCGCGAGCGGTCTCCACTGCGCGCACGATCGAGGAGCGCGTGGTGTCCTTGTCGATCTCGTCGAACACGCCCGCCAGCTGCTCGCCGAGCAGCTGGCGCATGCGCGCGACCACCGTCGTCTTGCGCGATACCGTGCGTCCGCACACGATGAAGGCGCGACGCGCCCGGTTGCGCTCTACTTCGTCCGGCAGGCTGTCGAGCGCGTCCTTCCCGCTATACAGACGGAAGGGATAGCCGGTTACGCGAAAGTCGTAGTTATACATACATGTTCCGGGTTCCGGGTTCCGGGTTCCGGGTTCCGGGTTCAAAGTTCCAGGTTCAAGGTTCAAGGGTCAAGGGTCGAATCACGACATCCCCTCCTGCCGGAGGAGGGGTGGCGCGTAGCGCCGGGGTGGTGGGAGACGAATCACGACTCACGCTTTTCCTGCTATGCACAAAGCGCTCGTGAAAGGCGAGCGCCGCGAGCGAGCGCCCCGCATTCGACATCTCGTCGTAGACCGGGATGCCGAGGGCCGCGGCGCCGGCGCGGAAGGCCCGCTTGCGCTCCTCCAGCGCCGGCTCGCCGTCGGAGCGCAGTACCAGCACGAAGTGGGCCCGTCCCGGGTAATGCTGCTGCACCCGCAGTGCCGCCTGTACCAGATTATCGAGTACCTCGGGCTTGGAGCGGCCGACGAACGCCGAGAGGTTGAGGTGCATCACCAGCGCCTCCGGCTTGCCCAGGCCGCAGATGAGGTCGAGGATCTTCTCGGCAACCCGCCCGTCTTCCTGCTGCAGCGTGCCGACCGGGCAATCGACGGGATTGGTGATGCTGGTGCCCGGCGGCAGCTTGAGCGCAGCCAAAGCGGCTATGAGTTCAGGTGCGAACGGGGTGACGTCGAGGCCGATGCGCGCGAAGTAGTCCGTCGCCAGCACGCTGGCGCCGCCGCCATTGCCGAACAGCACGACGCGCTGCGTCGGCTGCTGCGTCCGCGGCGCGAGCGCCTGGAAGACGAGCAGCGTGTCCACGAACTCGTCGAGCGTCTCCGCCATCACGCACCCGGTCTGCTTCGAGAGCGCGACCCAGGCGCGGTCGTCGCCCGCGAGCGAACCGGTGTGGGAGGCCGCCGCCGCGCGGCCCTGGTTGGTGCGGCCGCCCTTGAGGATCACCACCGGCTTCGCAGCGCGCGCGTCGCGCAGCGTTTCGAACAGCCGGCGACCGTCCTTCGCCGTCTCGATGTAGAGCCCGATGACTTTCGTCTGCGGATCGGCCAGATAGAATTCGAGCAGATCGGTGGGCCCGATATCCGCGCAGTTACCCACGGTGATCAACCCCGAGAACTTGAGGCCGCGCGTCAGGCCGCGGCGGATGATGTCGGTGCCGAGCCCGCCGCTCTGCGAGACGACACCGACGTGGCCCGTCCCCTCCGGGCCGATCTCGGCGAAGGTCACGCGGCCGCGCGGTGAGTAGATGCCGAGACAGTTGGGGCCGATCAGGCGCATGCCGCCGGCGCGCGCCGCGGCGGCGAGCTCGCCCTGCAGCTCCTTGCCCTCGTCCACTTCGCCGAAGCCGCTCGAAATCACCTGGGCGAAACGCACGCGGCCGCGCGCGTCTTTGAGCAAGGGCGGTATCTGCGCCGCGGGGATCGCGATGAAAGCGTAATCCACCGGCTTGGGCGTGTCGCCCAGGCCGCGGTAGGCTTTCAACCCGTCGATTTCAGCCGCCGACGGGTGGATCGGGTAGATGTCGCCGGTATAACCGTATTCGCGGATGCGACGGATAAATATATTGGGAAACGTCGTCCCCTTGGCCGAAGCCCCCACCACCGCCACCGTCTTCGGCTCGAACAGCGGCTTGAAGCGCTCGATGACGCTATCGCTCATGTTGAAAATCAAGAAATTGACAGGATAAACAAGATTAACCAGGATTAAACCGAAACAAAATCAAGAGCGAAAATAGACAGGATTAACAGGATTAGACCGAAGCAAAATAAAAACAGTAGTCCCGTTTGAGTCTTGTTCGTCGTCCTGGGTCTTGGTGTTGATTTAATCTTGTTAATCCTGTTAATCCTGTCCATTAGCCCTTTGCCTGCGTTAGCACAAACCGGGCGTCGACGGCGACCGCGCCGTGCTCGGAGACTATCAAGGGATTGATGTCCGCCTCCGCGATGTCCTCAGCGTGCGTCATCAGGAGTCCCCCCTCTCCGCCCACCTTGAGCAGCGCGTCCAGAATGGCCGCGCGCGAGGCGGGCTTGCGCCCCCGGGCGCCGCGCAGCAGCGCGGCGCCCTTCAGTTCGTCGAGCATTTCCTCCGCGTCGAGGCGGGTGATCGGGCAGATGCGGAAGGCGACATCGGCCAGCACTTCCACAAAAATGCCGCCCAGCCCCACCATCACCAGCGGCCCGAACTGGGGGTCGCGCAGGCCGCCGATCACGACCTCCTGTCCCGCCGGGGCCATCTCCTCGAGCAGAAAGCCGTCGATGCGCGCGCCTACGATCGCCGGCAGCTTCATCATCGCGCGCATGGCGTCCCTGACTTCGCCCAGGTTGTTCAGGCCGATCGTCACGCCGCCCGCGTCGCTCTTGTGCAGGAGGTCGGGGGAGATCACTTTGAGCGCCAGCGGCGGACACAGATTGCCGCAAGCCGTCTCCGCTTCGTTCGCATCCTGAACGACGAGCGACTTCGGCAC
>CAZCGD010000052.1:0-4317 GCA_964498105.1 uncultured Streptomycetaceae bacterium | reverse complement strand
TCCTCGAACGTCGAGATGGCCGGATCGAACAGCGAATCTGATTTCGACGCGCGGCCCACCGTCAACACCGTGCCCTTGTAGAGCTTCACGCGCACCGTGCCGTTGGCGCTGCGCTGTGAATCGTCGATGAGTGTCTGCAGCAGCCGGCGCTCCGGGCTGAACCAGTAGCCGTTGTAGATGAGCCTCGCGTAGCGGGGCATGAGGTCGTCCTTCAGCGCCAGCACCTCGCGGTCGAGCGTGATGGATTCGATGGCGCGGTGCGCCTTCAACATGATGGCGCCGCCGGGCGTCTCGTAGCAGCCGCGCGATTTCATGCCGACGTAGCGGTTCTCGACCAGGTCGAGGCGACCGATGCCGTGCTTCCCGCCCAGCTGGTTCAGTTTCGCGAGCACTTTCGCCGGCGTCAGCTTGCGCCCGTTCACCGCCACGATGTCGCCCCGGCGGTAGGTGAGATCCACGTATTCCGGGCGGTTCGGCGCCTTCTCCGGCGACACCGTGATGCGCCACATCGATTCCTCGGGCTCGTAAGCCGGGTCCTCGAGGATGCCGCCCTCGTACGAGATGTGGAGCAGGTTCGCGTCCATGGAGTAGGGCGCGCCGCCGCCTTTCTTTTTCTTGCCCTCCACCGGGATACCGTGGGCTGCGGCATACTGCAGGAGTGTTTCGCGCGAGGTGAGGTCCCACTCGCGCCACGGGGCGATGATCTGGACGTCGGGCATCAGCGCGTAGGCGCCGAGCTCGAAGCGCACCTGGTCGTTGCCTTTGCCGGTCGCGCCGTAGGCGATCGCGTCGGCGCCGGTCTTCCTGGCGATTTCCACCAGGCGCTTGGCGATCAGCGGCCGCGCGATCGAGGTGCCGAGCAGGTATTCGCCCTCGTAGACCGCGTTGGCGCGGAACATCGGGAATACGAAGTCGCGCACGAACTCCTCGCGCAGGTCGTCGACGAAGATCTGCTTCACGCCGAACCGGCGCGCCTTGGCGCGCGCGGGGGCGAGCTCCTCGCCCTGGCCGATGTCGGCGGTGAAAGTGACGACTTCGCAGTCGTAGGTGTCCTGCAGCCACTTCAGGATCACCGAAGTGTCGAGGCCGCCGGAGTAGGCGAGCACTACTTTTTTGATTCTGCCCATGCTCTTGGTAGCGAATAGTTAACGATTCAGCAACGCAAAAACAATGTTGAGTGTTGAATGCTTAGTGTTGAATGAAAACGGTCGTGGACATTATCCTGCAACTCAATACCCAACATTAAAAATTCAAAATTCAAAATTCAACATTCAGTTATGTGGACCACAGATCACCCTGGGTCTTGATCCGGCCCAGCAGCAGATACTCCATCAGGGCCTTTTGCACGTGCATCCGGTTCTCGGCCTCGTCCCAGACCACGCTCTGCGGGCCGTCGATGACGTCGGCGGCCACTTCCTCGCCGCGGTGCGCCGGCAGGCAGTGCATGAACAGCGCGTCCTTCTTCGCGGCGCGCATCATCTGCTTGTCCACCCGCCACGCCTCGAAGTCGCGCTTGCGTTCGGCGGACTCGGCCTCGTCGCCCATGCTGGTCCAGACGTCGGTGGTAATGAGATCCGCTCCCTTGGCGGCCTTCATCGGGTCCTCGAATACCTCGTAGTGGTCGGTGCCGTAGAGACCGGCGCGCTCCGGCTCGACTTCGTAGCCGGGCGGGGTGGAGACGTGCACGTTGAAGTCGAACACCTCCGCCGCCTGCAGCCAGGTGTTGCAGACGTTGTTCGAGTCGCCGATCCAGGCCACGGTCTTGCCGTGGATCGAGCCGCGCTGCTCGATGTAGGTGTAGATGTCGCCGAGGATCTGGCACGGGTGGTACTCGTTGGTGAGCCCGTTCACCACCGGCACGCGCGAATGCACGGAGAATTGCTCGATGATCGCCTGCTCGAAGGTGCGGATCATGACGATGTCCACCATGCGGGAGACGACGCGCGCCACGTCCTCGATCGGCTCGCCGCGCCCCATCTGCGTGTCGCGCGTCATGAGCGTGATCACCGTGCCGCCGAGCTGGTGCATGCCGGCCTCGAACGAGACCCGCGTGCGGGTGGAATGCTTCTCGAACACCATGGCGAGCGTGCGGTCGCGCAGCGGCTGGTACGGCACGTAGCGCTTGAACATGTCCTTGATCCAGCGCGTGCGCTCGAACAGGTGCTCGTACTCCTCGCGGGAGAAGTCGTTGAATTGAAGATAGTGCCGGACGGCCACGGGCGTTGCTCCGATGGGAACGGCAGGCTCAGACCGCGTGTGCGGCGGCCTGGGGCGCGCTCTGGCGGTCGAGGAACTGGGTGATGAGCGGGACCAGCGTCGCCAGCAGCAACCCGGCTTCCTCGGTCCTGAAAATGAGCGGTGGCAGCAGCCGGATCACGTTGTCCACCGTGACGTTGATGAGAAAACCACGCTCGAGCGCCTGCTGCACCAGCTCGCCACAGGGGTACGCGAGCTCGATGCCGATCATCAGCCCCTGGCCGCGTATGTCCGTGACGCCCTTCACGCCGCCGATCTGCCGCGCGAGCTCGCCGCGGATGTAGTCGCCGGTGCGGACGGCATTCTCCATCAGCCGTTCCTCCTCGATAATGTCGAGGGTGGCGAGCGCGGCGGCGCAGGCGAGAGGGTTGCCGCCGAAAGTCGAGCCGTGATTGCCGGGCTTGAACAGGCGCGCCGCCGGGCCGTCGGCGAGGCAGGCGCCGATCGGCAGGCCGTTGCCCAGCCCCTTGGCCAGCGGCATCACGTCGGGTTTCACGCCGGCATGCTGGAACGCGAACCACTTGCCGGTGCGTCCCATGCCGCTCTGCACTTCATCCAGCATGAGGAGCCAGCCGTGAGCGTCGCAGATCTCGCGCAGGCCACTGAGATAGCCTTCGTGGCAGACGTTGACGCCGCCTTCCCCCTGCAGCAGTTCCACCAGCACGGCCACCACGTTGCGGTTGCCTTCCGCGACGCGCCGTATCGCGTCGAGGTCGTCGAACGGCACGCGCACAAAGCCAGCGAGCAGCGGCTCGAACCCGGCCTGCACCTTGCGGCTGCCGGTGGCGGATAGCGTGGCGATGGTGCGGCCGTGGAAAGCGTGTTCCAGCACCACGATGGCCGGTGCCTCGATGTTCTTCTGGTGGCCGTAGAGCCGCGCGAGCTTGATCGCCGCCTCGTTGGCCTCGCAGCCGGAATTGCAGAAGAACACATTGTCCATGCCCGAGATCGCGGCGAGCCGGTCGGCGAGCTTTTCCTGCAGCGCAATCTGGTAGAGGTTGGAGGTGTGGACGAGACGGCCCATCTGCTCGCGCAGGGCGGCGACGTACTTCGGATGGCTGTGCCCGAGTCCGCACACGGCGACACCGGCCATCGCATCAAGATAACGTTTGCCGTTCGTGTCCCACAGCCAGCAGCCTTCCCCGCGCTCGAAGGCTACGGGCAGCCTGGCATAGGTGTTCATTACATGCGTCATGGTCGGCCCTATTGAGCATTCGGTAAATGGCTGACAGACCATTTACCGCCATCCATTTCCCCTCTCCACTCGGGAGAGGGGGTAGGGGTGAGGGATCGAGCATCGTCAAGCATTTTGCGGATGCTCGATAAAAGCAAGCACGGCGGCCGTAAGCCGCCGTGTGGTGCATTCAATATTGTTATCCCATCAACCCATGGGGCGCAAGCGGGATTTTCCGTCCCAGCCGGGATTTGCCCGGAACAACTAAGGAAGTCGCTGGCGGGGCGCCTGCGGCCGGCGAGCCGGCGGCCGGCGTTCAAGGTTCAAGGTACAAAGTTCAAGGTTCAAAGCCCGGAACCCGGAACACGGAACCCGGAACTTGGAACTTGGAACCTGAAACGTGGAACCCGCGCGGGCTTTTGTCTTCAAAAAGCCGCGCGGTTACGCCATAGCCTTGATGCGGGCAGACAGGCGGCTCTTGTGACGGGCCGCCGCGTTCTTGTGGATGATTCTCTTGTCGGCGATGGAGTCGATCACGCTCGTCGCACGCTGGAGCACGGTTCGCGCCGCTGGCTTGTCGCCGGCCTCGATCGCTTTCCTGACGGTGCGGATCGCGCTGCGCAGTTCCGAGCGCAGTGCGGCGTTGTGCTGGCGGCCTTTCTCGGCCTGCCGTGCGCGCTTTCGGGCTGATGCGATATTCGCCATGTGCGGTAAACTCCGGGTGGAATCGAGTTGTGTCGGAAAAAGGGCGCCATCTTACTGATGTTTGAAGGGTTTTGCAACGCCCACCGGGTAACACGTTCCAGGTTCAAGGTTCCAGGTTCAAGGCTCGAACCAGAACTTGGAACCTGGAACTTGGAACTTGGAACACGCGCGGACGGGGCGGG
>CAZCGD010000051.1:0-2423 GCA_964498105.1 uncultured Streptomycetaceae bacterium | reverse complement strand
CGAAAACAGGACAGTTTGTCGTGTGCTATCGTCATCCATGCAAAGGCCTCTTTTGTGCGTGAAACAGCTTGTGGTAAAGCGTTTCTATCACGATCGAGGCCTTTGTGTTTAATCACTTCATGAATTGTTCAGGCTAGGCGCCGCGTTCCAGCGGTAGTTCGCGGTCGTGAGAATTCTGCGCGCGATGCCGCGCGCTCGAACTCCGCCCATGTATCGTCAAAGTGGCCAAGCTTGCGCACGAGATCGCCGTGCACGCTCGGAAGTATCAGGGACTTGACGAACCAGCCAACCCACCAGGCCTGCATTGCTTTCGGGTCGCAGCACCGGAGGGCCGGAGCGACTCCGATAGCTTTCCCGTATCCGTAAGCCTTGTCGCGCGGAACTAACTGGAATCATGCACACCGGCGGCTCTGGCGCGAGTGGTGCGACCGGGCCCATCAACAACAAATGGCCGAAGTCGCCGGGCCGACAGATCTGGGCTGGAACGCGCCGCCGGATGGCCTCTGCATCGAGCGGTACCGCGACAGGGACGACGGTCGCCAATCCATAAAGGGATTCATTGAGCCCACAGCGATGACCGAGGAGATTTCGCACCGTGACTCCTTTTACGGCCAAAATTCTTGAGTTGCATGCGGACGAGTTAGAGGTTGGCGGGATCATCCAGTGAGTGAATACGACCCGTCTTGAGAAGCTGCGCCACCGCGGTCGCAGCAAACGACTTGGCGATGGAGGCGAGAGAAAAGACCGTGGTCTCTGAATCGACGGGCCTATTTCCGTCGCGCCCGTATCCCTTCAGAAATACGACTCTCCCGTCGGATATGACCGCAGCGGCTATGCCCGAGGCGCGGCATTCAGCCACCGCACCTGCAAGGGTCGTATCGGCCCATTGGATCACGCGATCCATCTGCGCGTCTTCCGCACGCAAGCCGCTGGACATTAGCACGCCCACGATTGGGAGCCAGACGACAAGCCGTAGTGGGGCAAGCCGACTCAAGGACTGCTCCACTGCACATGCATTGACCGCGGCCGACGAAACTCATAACCGACCGGCGCGGATGCCCTTGCCGTAATCAGGGCCAGACCGGGGAGCATCGCGAGCATAAGCTGAAGTGCGATGCGTGCCTCGGTCTTGGCGAGTTGAAATCCGAGGCAACTGTGCGGGCCCGTGGCAAACGCCAGATGGCGATGCGCGTTACCGCGATCGAGGTCAAACTGCTCGGGATCTTTGAACATTAATGGGTCTCGGTTTGCAGCGCCCAGCATGCAGTTCACTACCGTCCCGGCACCAAGTAGAATTCCGCGAATACTCGTGTCGCTGACCACGTGCCGAGTCGCCGACTGCACCGGGCTCAGCCACCTCAAAGTTTCCTCGATCACCTTGTGAATGAGCCCGCGATCTTGAAGCACACGCTCCTGCACCGAGGGATGGTTGAAGATGGCCCACAGGCAATTCAGGATCAACGCTTCGACCGTTGAAATTCCTCCGAAAAAAATAATCGACAAATTTCGCCTGATCTCCTCGTCACTGAGTCGACTCTCCTTGGGTGCGTTGACCAGAACTGCAAGCAGCGATTCCTGCCCTTTCCCGGCCACCTGGCGCATGGCACTGTCCAGGTATTCGTGAAACTCGGCAACGCTTCGATGCGCTTCACGTCGAACCTCTGCGTCATGAGTGAAATTGGAGAGGGCGCGCTCGAACGCGTCATACCAGCTCCGCATTACGTGTTCGTCTTCAGCAGGCATTCCAAACACGGCGAGGATGGTTTGGATGGGAAGGCGGGCAGCAAATTGCAAGCGAAGCTCCGCCTCTCTCCGCGTCTTGAACTCCTCGATCAGACGCGTCGTGGCAAGCTCGATACCGGCTTCAAAGTGCCGCCGAATATTCCCCGCGCCAAACGCGAGCTGCACCGGCGCTCGATATCGATCATGCTCTAAACCTTCGGTCGTGAGCATTTGCGGACCGAACGTATCGAAGATGACGGAATGCTCGAATGCAGTTGTGAAGCGCGCACTATCCATGATGATCGTGCGGACATCCGCATATGGGGTGACGAACCACATGCCAAGTGACTCAATCCAACTGACGGGCTCCTCAGCCCGCAGACGCGCGTAGATTGGGTAGGGATCTTTCTCCAACTCCGAGATCTGCACGGAGGCGCCGATCGGAGAAGTCAACTGACCATCAGAGCCCTGCATATCGTACTAGGCCTCGATTTCCAATCCTTTAGTTCCAAACACCAGCGCACGCGTGTTCTTGCCAAGTCCCATCTGAGTAGCACACTTAGGGAAACTCTGAAGAACTGGTCATGACAGAAGGCCGAGGCATGGATTTTTGGTTGAACGCTCCGGACGATCCGGTTTGGTGCGCCGGATCGGCGTGTTTTGCTCCAAACTCGCGGATTCCCCAATTTCCACCGACACGT
>CAZCGD010000050.1:0-5015 GCA_964498105.1 uncultured Streptomycetaceae bacterium | reverse complement strand
TCGCGGTTGGGCACGGGCCCGATGGCCGAGATGATCAGATCGCCGGCGTCGACCGGCGTGCGCGCGCCCTCGACCATCGCCCAGATCCGGTCTCCTTCGATCGATTCCACCGGGGCATTGATGAGCACGCGCGCGCCGCCTTTTGCCAGGCGGTCCAGTACGTCGTAGCGGTTGTTGCGGGCCATCTCCTTGGCGATCACCGGCAGCCCCTCGATCACCGTGGCCTTGATCCCGCGATAGTGGATGAGGGTGTCGGCGGTTTCGATGCCGACCATGCCGCCGCCGATGATGGCGACGCGCGCGCCGCGCGGCACGCGCTCCTGCTCGAGCAGCGCGTCCCACGCATGCAGCACCGGAACGTGGGTTGTGACCGGAAACGGTAACGAACGCGGCCTGGCACCGGTGGCAACCACCACCAGGTCAGGGTTGAAATTGCGAATCGATTCGGCGGTCGCGTTGACGCCCGTGCGCACCGGCACGCCGAGGCTCTCGATCTGCTCCCAGCGGTAAGTCCAGACGCCGGCGACGTCGGCCTTGTCCGGCGCGGCCAGCGCCAGCGGCATCTGGCCGCCCGGCTTCGCGGCCTTCTCCCAGATTTCAACCTGGTGGCCGAGGCCAGCTGCCACGCGCGCGGCCTCGACGCCGGCCACGCCCGCGCCCAGCACCAATATGCGCTTGCGCCCCGATGGCGGCGGCGCGTCCTTGCGCAGCTGCGGTTCCGCCGATTCGATCCGCTCGTACTCGAGGCCGACCATCGGGTTGGTCACGCAGGACACGTCGCGCTCGAGCGTCAGCCGCTCGAAGCACACGTTGCACGAGATGCACTTGCGGATGGGCGTCTTGATCTCGCCGAAGGCCTTGCGCGGCCACCAGGCGTCGGCCACCAGCGCGCGGCAGACCGCCACGAAGTCGGCGCTTCCGGCCTGGAGTATGCCTTCCGCGTCCTCCGGATCTATTACGCGCCCGGCCATGATGGTCGGGATACCGACCGCCTTGGCGATCGGGCGCGCGTAGGGCTCGAGAAAGCGCCGGGCGAAGGAGGGCGGCTGGATGCAGTAGCGCGACAGCTCCGGGCTCTCGTTGGTGCCGCCCGACATGTCGATCGCGATCACACCGGCGCGCTCCAACGCCTGGGCGAGCGCGATCATGTCCTGTTCGGTATAGCCACCCTCGCAGTACTCGGTTGCGCTGACGCGCACCATGAGCGGAAAGCCGGGGAGCTCGTCGCGTATGAGGGCCACCGTTTCCGTCAGGAAGCGCATCCGGTTCTCGATCGATCCGCCGTAGCGGTCTTCGCGCCGGTTGATGCGCGGGGAGAGGAACTGCTGGAACAGGTAGCCGTTGGCGGCGTGCAGTTCTACCGCGTCGTAGCCGGCGCGATAGAGCCGGCGCGCGGAATCGAGGTAGGCGCGCTGGACCGCGTGGATCTCCGGCAGGGTGATGGCGCGCGCCGGCTCCCCGGTGTTGGGGTTGTGCCAGGCGGACGCTGTTACCGGCTCCATCCCCAGCACCGAGCGCTTCAGCATCGCGCCGCGATGATTGATCTGCCCGACCGCCAGGGCGCCGCCCGCGTGAATCGCGTCCACGATGCCGGTCAGCCCGGGAATGTAGCGGTCGTGGAACAGGCACAGGGAATTGGTGTGGTTGCGCGCGCCCGGCTGAATCACCATGGCCTCGGTGATGATCATCGCCGCTCCGCCCCGCGCCCTCTCGCCGTAGTAGAACTTGTCGCGCTCGGTGGAGAAACCGTCGGTGGTGCCGTAGTTGGTGCCCATCGGGCCCATGATGATGCGGTTCCGGAGCTTGAGCGGGCCCATGCGGCCGGGTTGAGCGATCAGCATGCCGGGATGATATCCGTCGCGTGCTAAGCTTCACAACACCCAGGTAAGTCCAAGATCGAATGGACAGGATTAACAGGATTAACAAGATCAAGACCAATTACAACTTATGATGTGCTCTCGATTTTGATTTAATCCTGTAAATCATGTAAATCCTGTCTATTTGGTTTTATGAACACCAGGAGGGGAAATATGCGTATCGGCTTTATCGGCTTGGGCACCATGGGCGCGAGCATGGCGCTGAACGCGCGCGTGAAGGGCGGTTACGATCTCGTCGTTCACGACCTGCGGCGCGACGCGGCCAAGCCGCATCTCGCCGCCGGCTGCGTCTGGGCGGATTCGCCCGCGGCGGTGGCGAAGGATGCGGACGTCGTGCTGACTTCGCTGCCGGGGCCGCGCGACGTGGAGGCGGTGGCGGAAGGCCTGATCCAGACCATGCGGCGCGGCGTGCCGTGGTTCGACCTCTCGACCAATTCGCCGACGGTGGTGCGCCGCCTGCACGAGCGGTTTGGCGCGAAAGGGCTGCCGGTGCTCGATGCCCCGGTCAGCGGCGGCCCGAAGGGCGCGAAAAGCGGCAAGCTGGCGTTGTGGGTGGGCGGAGACCGCGCCGTGTTCGATAAATTCCGCGCGGTCCTCGATTCGATAGGCGACCAGGTGCGGTATATCGGCCCGATCGGGGCCGGCTCGATCGCGAAACTGGTGCATAACGCTGCAGGCTACGCGATCCATTGCGCGGTGGCCGAGGTCTTCACCATGGGCGTAAAGGCCGGAGTTGAGCCGCTGGCGCTGTGGTCCGCGATCCGCCAGGGCGCCCTCGGACGCAAGCGCACTTTCGAGCGCATGGCGGATAATTTCCTGCAGAACAAGTTCGACCCGCCGGAATTCGCTCTCAATCTCGCGTTCAAGGACGTGACGCTCGCCACCGAGCTTGCGCGCGAGATCGGTGTGCCGATGCGGCTCACCTCGCTCGCCCACGCGGAAATGGCCGAGGCGATGAACCGCGGCTGGGGCGCCAAGGACTCGCGGGTATTCCTGCTGTTGCAGGAGGAGCGCGCGAAGGTTGAGATCAAGGTGCCGGCGGCGGACATCCAGGCGGTGATCGACCGGGAAGGGTAAGGATTAGCCGCCGATGAACGCGGATGAGATCGAGAACTAATTTTGCCGCCGATGAACGCCGATAGACGCCGATAAAACCGAAAAACAATTGAACCGCCAAGACCACCAAGAGCGCCAAGAAAATCAGAATGGAACCGCAGATAAACGCGGATAGGATCCCAAAGGACATGCAGCTTCCCAACTACGAGGTTTACGCGATCAAGTACGCGCGGCGCGATGCGCGGCGTCACGAGCACTTCATCGGCGGCGATCCCCATGACGCGCCGATGGCCATGGATTACTTCGTCTGGCTGATCCGCAATGCGGAGCGGGCGATCGTGGTGGACACCGGCTTCACCGCGGAGGTGGCAGCAAGGCGCAAGCGCGAATACATCCGCACACCGAAAGCGGGGCTGGCCCTGCTGGGCGTCAAGGCCGACGAGGTGCGCGAGGTCGTCATCACGCACATGCACTACGACCACGTCGGGACATTCTTCGATTTCCCGAAGGCCAATTTTCACCTGCAGGATGAGGAGATGCGCTTCGTTACCGGCCGCCTCATGCGTCACGCGCGCTTCGCCCACTCGTTCGAGATCGAGGACGTGGTCGGCATGGTGCGGATGCTGTTCAAGGGACGCGTCCTGTTCCATACGGGCGTGGAAGAACTGGCCCCCGGCATCAGCCTGCACCACATCGGCGGGCACACGCCGGGGCAGCAATCGGTACGGGTCCACACCCAGCGCGGCTGGGTGGTGCTCGCATCGGACGCGGCCCACTATTACGAGCACATGGAAGCCGGGCGCGTCTTTACCTCCATGTACAACCTGGGCGACGCGCTGGAGGGCTACGACACGCTGCGCCGCATCGCGGAATCGCCCAAGCACATCATCCCGGGCCACGACCCGCTCGTAATGGCGCGCTATCCGGCGGTTTCGAAAGAACTCGAGGGCATAGCGGTCAGGCTGGACGTCATGCCGCGGGAATGAGCGGTCACGCCGCGCGGCCGGCCAGATCCAGCAACAGCTCGTTCAGGCGCTTGACGAAGCCGGCGGGATCCTCGACCTGGCCGCCCTCGGCGAGCATGGACTGGTCGAACAGGATGTGGCTCATGTCGTCGAGCCGCGCGTTGCCCAGGTCCGCCTTCATGCGCTGCACCAGCGGATGGCGCGGGTTGATCTCGAGGATCGGCTTCCAGTCGGGCGCCTTCTGCCCGACGGCCTTCATGATCCGGTTCAGGTTGGCGCCGAGATCGTGCTGGTCGGACACCAGGCACGCCGGCGACTCGGTGAGGCGGTGCGTGACTCGAACCTCCTTTACGCGCTCACCCAGCGCCTGCTTGACGCGCTCGGCGAGTTCCTTGAACTCGCCCGCGTCCTGCTCCTGCGCTCTTTTCTCCGCTTCGTCCTCCAGCTTGCCCAGCTCCAGCCGGCCTTTTGCCACCGATTGCAGCGGCTTGCCGTCGAACTCGGGGAGGTGCCCGGCGACCCACTCATCCACGCGCTCGTGCAGCAGCAGCACCTCCACGCCCTTCTTACGGAAGATCTCGAGGTGCGGGCTGTTCTTTGCGGCGGCAAAGGTCTCCGCCGTGACGTAATAGATCTTCTCCTGTCCCGGTTTCATCCGCGACACGTAGTCCGCCAGCGACGCGTCCGCGGCGTCGGTGTCCTTGTGGGTGGAGGCGAAGCGGAGCAGCTTCGCGATGCGCTCCTGATGCGCGTGCTCCTCGCCGGCGCCCTCCTTGAACACGCGCCCGAATTCCTTCCAGAACTTCGCGTATTTTTCCGGCTCTTTCTCCGCCAGTTCCTCGAGCAGCGAGAGCACGCGCCGGACGGATCCGGCGCGGATGGTCTCGACGTCCTTCGATTCCTGGAGTATCTCGCGCGACACGTTGAGCGGCAGGTCGGCCGAGTCGATCACGCCCCGCACGAAGCGCAGGTAGCCGGGCATGAGGTGCTCGGCGTCGTCCATGATGAAGACGCGGCGCACGTAGAGCTTGATGCCGTGGCGCTGCTGGCGATCCCACAGGTCGAAGGGCGCGCGCGCGGGAAGGTAGAGCAGCTGGATGTATTCCTTGGTGCCCTC
>CAZCGD010000049.1:0-2065 GCA_964498105.1 uncultured Streptomycetaceae bacterium | reverse complement strand
CATGTGCGGTCGCTACGTCTCGCCGGGGCAAGCCGAAATAGAGCGGGATTGGCACTATGGCTGGCCCGGAAGCAGTCCCGAACGAGACATAGCCCGCATTGTTTACAACGCAGCTCCGACGCAACGGCTGCCGGTCTTCCGTATCCACGGTGAGCGGGGCCCCGAGCTCGCGCTGCTGCGTTGGGGGCTTATACCCTCGTGGGCCAAGGATGCCGCCATCGGTGCGAAGATGATCAACGCCCGCGGGGAAACGGTCGCGGAGAAGCCGGCCTTCCGGGCGGCTTTCAAGCGCCGGCGCTGCCTGGTGCCGATGAAGGGGTTCTACGAATGGAAGAAAACCGCGTCCGCCAAAGTGCCGCACTACATCCACCTGATGAATGCGGACAGTTTTGCCGTGGCGGGGCTCTACGAATACTGGCCGGGCAAGGATGGGGCGGAGCCCGTGGAGAGTTACACCATCATTACCACCGCCGCCAATGAGATGATGGCAGCGCTGCACGACCGGATGCCGGTGATCCTGGCCGGGAGGGATCACGCCGCCTGGCTGGACCCGAAGAACGAAAAAGTGGAAGCGCTGCATGCCATGCTCAAGCCGTATCCATCGGAGGAAATGCGCGCGTACCCGGTCAGCACGCGCGTCAACAGCCCGAAGAACGATGATCCGGAGTTGTTGAGTCCCGTTTGATGGAAATCTTGCACTGACCTGACGGGGAGAAGTGAGTCATGGCATCAGGTTGCCCCTTGATTCGAGCCTTCATTGCTCTGGGTGTCGCAGTGATTTTTTGCCAGCCGTGCCTGGCGCGGGCGCAGACCTATCCCAACAAACCGGTTCGTGTGATTGTGGCCTTTGCGGCCGGCGGCTTTGCCGACTCGGTCGCGCGGCAGATCGGGCAGAAGCTGGGTGATCGGCTCGGGCAGCCTTTCGTGATCGACAACCGCGGCGGCGCCGGCGGCAACATTGCGGCGAAGCTGGTGGCAGAATCCACTGCCGACGGCTACACGCTCCTGGCGCATACCGCCGCCAGCAGCATCAATCCGACTCTATACAAGAATGTCGGCTTCGACCTGCTGAAGGACCTGGCGCCGGTGGCGAACACCGTCTCGGCCGCGGGGTTGTTCTCGACCCTGGCCTCGCATCCGGCGCGGAATCTGCAAGACATGATCCGGCTGTCGAAGGGCAAGCGCCTGACTTATGCCACCGCGGGCGTCGGCACTTCTTCCCATATCGCCGGCGATTACCTGCTGCGGGTGCTGGCCAGGCTCGACGCCGTCCACGTTCCCTTCAAGGGCGGCGGCCCGGCCGTGGTCGCGGTTCTGGGCAACGAAGTCGAACTGCTGTACGGCTCGGGGAGCGCGCTGCAGCACATCCAGGCGGGAAAGATGAGGGCGCTGGGGGTGTCGAGCCTTAAGCGCCTGGAAATCCTGCCGGACGTGCCCACGGTGGTCGAGGCCGGGTTCCCCGGATTCGAGGAGCGCTCGTGGGTGGGCTTTTTTGCTCCGGCCCGGACGCCTGCCGCCGTCGTTGCCGTGCTTAACCGCGAAATCAACCAGGTGCTGGTGCTCCCGGACGTCAAGGCGAGCATCAGCGCCCGCGGCATGGAACTGCACCCGGGCTCGGTTGCCGATTTCACCCGCTACGTGCAGAAGGAAGTGGCGGATTGGGCGAAAATGGTGAAGAGCACCGGGGTCAAGCTGGAATGACGCAGAGCGCCAGGTCAGGTACTGCGTCTCAGCTACGTCTCAGGTAGAGCGTCTCAGGTAGAGCGTCTCAGGTAGAGCGTCTCAGGTAGGGCGTCTCAGATACAGCGCGGCAGGTAGCGTGCAAAAAACGACGCTTCACCTGAGACGCTTCACCTGGGACGCTTCACCCGAGCTTGCCGCCAGCGCATCCCGACGCGGTATGATCTGTTGGGAGACCTCGGGAGCCGGCCCCATTCATGACACGAAATCCGACAGGCTAGCGAAACATGGCGCAGATCGTCGGCGTTTTTCAGACGGCCCACACCCCGTTCTGCTACCGCAGACCGGAGGACTGGAATAACGCCCGCAGCGCGCGTCCGGTGCG
>CAZCGD010000048.1:0-3867 GCA_964498105.1 uncultured Streptomycetaceae bacterium | reverse complement strand
GGCCAACACGCTGGCGGTGGCGGAGGCGGTGAAAGCGGAACTGCCCCGCATCCAGTCGTCGCTGCCCGAAGGCCTGAAGGTCTTCATCGCTTTCGACTCTTCGCTGTTCATCGACGCCTCGATCAAGGCCGTCTATCGCGCCATCTTCGATGCGATGCTGCTGGTGACGCTGGTGATCTTTCTCTTCCTGCGCTCGTTCCGCTCGACGCTGATTCCGTTCGTCACCATCCCGGTGTCCCTGATCGGGGCGTGCTTCTTCCTGTGGATCTTCGGATTCACCATCAACATCCTGACGCTGCTCGGCGTCGTGCTCGCGATCGGGTTGGTGGTGGACGACGCGATCGTGGTGCTGGAAAACATCCACCGCCACATCGAGGAAGGCATGCCGCCGTTCAAGGCGGCGATCCAGGGCAGCCGCGAGATCGCTTTTGCCGTAGTGGCCATGACCGTTACGCTCGCTGCCGTGTTCGTGCCGCTGGTGTTTTCCACCGGCAACACCGGCAAGCTGTTCACCGAATTTGCGCTCACCGTGGCGATGGCGGTGCTGGTGTCGGGCTTCGTCTCGCTCACCCTGACGCCGATGATGTGCTCGAAGCTCCTCAAGCACCACGCCCGGCACGGGGCGATCTACAACGCGACCGAGCGCTGGTTCACGGCGCTGAACGGCGGCTACCGCCGCTCCCTCGGGTGGGCGCTCCACCACCGCAAATGGGTGGCGGCGGGATACGCCGCGGTGCTGGCGGCGATGATCGGGACCGGGGCCGCGCTCAAATGGGAGCTGGCGCCGTTCGAGGATCGCGGCTTCATCCTCGGCGTGATGCTCGCGCCCGAAGGCTCGACCCTGGAGTACACCGACAGCTATGCCCGCATCTGGGAGGAGATTTACAAGGGCGTGCCGGAGATTAACAGCTATTTCGTGGTCGTGGCCCCGGGGCTGGAGCGTCCCAACCCGGTCAATTTCGCGTTGTCCTTCGTGCGTCTGAAACCGTGGGGCGAGCGCGCCCGCAGCCAGTTCGATATCTCCCGTGAAGTAGGGCCCAAGATGTTCGGCATGATGCCCGGCGTCCTGGCTTTTCCCAACGATCCGCCCTCCCTCGGCCAGAACTTTCGCAGCCAGCCGGTGCAGTTCGTGGTCCAGGGCAATTCGTACGAGGAACTCGAAGGAATGGTGGAGAGGATCCTGGCGCGGGCGCGCAAGAATCCTAAACTCGTCAATCTCGACAGCGATCTCAAGCTCAATAAGCCGCAGCTGGCGGTCGACGTGGACCGCGAAAGGGTCTCCGCGGTCGGCGCGGAGGTGGATGCAATTGGGCGCACGCTCGAGACTCTGCTCGGAGGCCGCCAGGTCACGCGTTTCAAGCGCGAGGGCAAGCAGTACGACGTAATCGTGCGGCTCGAGGACAAGGACCGTGTGCAGCCGACCGACCTCACCTCGATCTACGTGCGCGCAAAGGACGGTCAGTTGACGCAGCTCTCCAATCTCGTGCAGCTCAGGGAAACGGTGGCGCCCAAGGAGCTCAACCATTTCAACCGGCAGCGCGCGGCGATCATCACCGCGAGCCTCGCGCCGGGCTACACCCTCGGCGAGGCGCTGGATTTCATGGAGCAGGCCGCGCGCGAGGAACTCGGCCCGACGGCGCAGACCGCGCTCGATGGCGGATCGCGCGAGTACCGTGAATCGGGCGAGCAGCTGCTGCTCATCTTCGTGCTGGCGCTTGCCTTCGTCTATCTCGTGCTCGCGGCGCAGTTCGAGAGCTTCGGCTCGCCGTTCGTGATCATGCTGACCGTGCCGCTCGCCATGACCGGGGCGCTGGCGGGCCTGCTGATGCTCGATGCGGTGCTGGGCACGGGCGGCACGCTCAACGTCTACAGCAGGGTCGGCCTCATCATGCTGGTCGGACTCATCACCAAGCACGGCATACTCATCGTCGAGTTCGCCAACCAGTTGATGGCGCGCGGCAAGGATAAATTCGAGGCGGTGGCGGAGGCCGCTGCGCTGCGCCTGCGCCCGATCCTGATGACGACCGGCGCCATGGTGCTGGGCGCGGTGCCGCTGGCGATCGCGACCGGGCCCGGCGCGGAAGCGCGCCGCCCGATCGGCTGGGTGATTGTCGGCGGCCTGTTGCTCGGCACGCTGTTGACGCTCTACGTGATTCCCGCCGCCTACACGCTGCTCGTCGGCCGCCGCCGCGCCGCGCCGGACGAGGAAGCCGGTGGCACCGCCGCGGTACACACGCCGGCCGGCAAGGCCTGAAGGCGTGATTCGTGATTCGTGATTCGTGATTGGTATGTTGACAGTCAGAAAAGCGGAGGAGCGCGGTCACGCCAATCACGGCTGGCTCGATACTTGGCACACCTTCTCGTTCGCCGATTACCAGGATCCGCGCCATATGGGCTATGGCCCGCTGCGAGTGATCAACGACGACAAGGTGCAGCCGGGGCAGGGCTTTGGCACGCACGGCCACCGCGACATGGAGATCATCACCTACGTGCTGGAAGGCGCGCTCGAGCACAAGGACAGCATGGGCAACGGCTCGATCATCCGGCCGGGCAACGTGCAGCGCATGAGCGCCGGCACCGGCGTGCGCCACAGCGAGTTCAATCCCTCGCGCGACAAGGGAGTGCACCTGCTGCAGATCTGGATCGAGCCGAACATCACCGGCGTGAAGCCGAGCTACGAAGAAAAGCAGTTCGGAACGGCCGAGAAGAAAGGGCAGTTGCGCCTGATTGCCTCGCCCGACGGGCGCAAGGGCTCGGTCACGATCCACCAGGACGCGACCGTCTATGCCTCGATGCTCGACGGCAGTGATACGGTCGCGCACCGGCTCGCGCCGGGACGCCGCGCCTACGTTCACGTCGCGCGCGGCGCGGTCAAGGTGAACGGCGTCGAGCTGAAAGGCGGCGACGGGGCCAAGATCGTGGACGTGGCCATGATCGAGCTGACGAATGCACGTGCAGCCGAGGTGCTGCTCTTCGACCTGCCGTAGTCAGCCGCCAGCCGTCAGCTAACTGCCAACTGCCAACTGCAAACTGCCAACTGATCTGAGGCTCTTGTGAACCGCCAACCCGCCATCTTCGTCTCGCACGGCTCGCCGACGCTGCCGCTCGAGCAAAGCGCGGCGGTCGATTTTCTGCGAGGGCTCGGCGGCGCGCTCGGCCGGCCCGAGTCGATACTCGTGGTTTCGGCGCATTGGGACACCGCCCGCCCGGCCGTGAGCGCAGCCGCAAAACCGGAGACCATTTACGACTTCTACGGCTTTCCCCCGGAGCTGTACCGCCTGCGTTACCCTGCGCCCGGCGCGCCGAAGCTCGCCGAGCGAGCCGCCAGTCTCCTCACGGCAAAGGGGCTGCAAACGGATATCGATCCGGCGCGCGGCCTCGACCACGGCGCGTGGACTTCGCTCCTGCTGATGTACCCGGCAGCGGACATACCGGTGACGCAGCTCTCGATCCAGTCCTACCTGGGCCCGGGCCATCACGTGCGACTGGGCGAGGCGCTGCGGCCATTGCGCGACGAGGGCGTGCTGGTATTCGCTTCCGGCGGCGCGACCCATAACTTGCGCGAGCTGAGCCGGCAACGCGGCAATCCGGTGCCGCAACCATGGACCGTGGAGTTCAACGAATGGCTGGCGGATGCCCTGAAATCTCGCCGCACGGATGACCTCATCGCCTACCGCGAGCGCGCACCGCAAGCGGTGCGCAACCATCCCACCGACGAGCATCTGATTCCATTGTTCGTCGCGCTTGGCGCCGGTGACCCCGACGGCGCCACGCAGCGCCTCCATTCGAGCATCGAGTCCGGCGTGATCAGCATGGACGCCTACAGATTTGACTGATGATGAATGCGGAATGATGAATGATGAACGG
>CAZCGD010000047.1:0-12060 GCA_964498105.1 uncultured Streptomycetaceae bacterium | reverse complement strand
CTCCCTGAGGACTTGATCCTCCTGAAGGGCCGTCGAAGACTACGACGTTGATAGGCTGGGTGTGTAAGCGCAGTAATGCGTTCAGCTAACCAGTACTAATTGCCCGTGAGGCTTGACCATATAACACCCAAGGAGCCTGAGGCTCCGTGGATGCGACACATATGCGTTTGTCTACAATTCCAGATCTGCCTGCGTGGCTGCGATCAGCGGCGTAGGCGACAGTTTTCCTGGCGGTCATAGCGGGCGGGAACCACCCGATCCCATTCCGAACTCGGAAGTGAAAACGCTCTGCGCCGATGGTAGTTTGGCCGTAGGCCAGGTGAGAGTAGGTCACTGCCAGGATCCCAACCGAAGCCCCCGACGGAAACGTCGGGGGCTTTTTTTTGTCCTGGCGCTCACCAGAAACTGCTGGCCGCCAATACTGCGAAGAAGCCGTAGAACAGCGCCATCATGACCAGTGCGATGCGGCGCCACAGCGGCGGACGCAGTTCCGGCGGCAACAGCCGCGTATTGATGTACAGCAGGTGCAGCGACGCGACAATGAACGTGACGCCCGCGATGTTGGCGCCGATCTGCAGCAGCACGATCGGTGCCGCGAGCCCGAGCGCAATCACGCCCCACAGCACGATCACGCCGAGCACCGTGTAATACACCGCCCGCACGTCGCCACCGCGCCAGCGGCGCACGCGGGGGCTGCCGCCCCACAGGATATCGGTCACCGCACGCGTCATGCCCTCGATCAGGTCGAGCTGGGTCTTGAACAGCAGCCACGCACCGAGAATCGCAATGGCCCCGGCAATCAGCGGCCCGGCGTGCTGGCCGACGCTCTCTGCGAGTGCCGCGCTGATACCGAGCCCGCGGATGTCGCTGCCAGCCGGAAGAAAAGTCACGTACAGCAGCGCCGGCAATGCCATGCCGAGCAGCGCACCGATGAAGAACACGCCCCACTGATCGGCCCGGATGATGCGCCACCAGCCGCGCCAGCGGCTCATGGACTCGGCATCGGGTGTAAACACGAATCCACGGTGGGCGAGATTCACGCGCTCGCCGCCGATCGCCGCCGGAATGTAGCCGGCGTGCTGGCCCATGCCATAGCCCTTGTCGCGCGCCCAGTTGCCGAGGGTGATGTTCATCACGCCGCCGCAGCCGGAATAGGCTACGAGCGCGCCGAGCAGGAAGAAATCGGTGCCCGCAGGCAGCAGCACGAAGCGGTCGGTCTGCACGTTGAAACCGGCGAAGCCCGCCGCGGTCGCGAGCCAGGTTGCGGCCGGCACGAACAGGAGCGCGAGCAGCAGGAAGCCCGCGAGGATCGTCACGACCATCACCCAGTTGAGCAGTTCCAGCGTGCGCTCGATGCGCTTGCCGACCAGCAGCAGGGCGACACAGACGAGGAATGTGCCGACGCCGCACCAGTAGAGCAGCGTCGCATCGGCCGGACCGGCCATTTGTCCCGCGAACAGGAAAAAAATCGCAGCCGCGGAAGTTGCCGCCCAGGCCGGCCAGCCTACCTGCAGAAAAAACAGGATTGAATAGAACCACGCCCAGAAGTTGGACGATGGGCGCGTGCGCATGAACCCCGTGAATACCGGTTCGCCGGTGGCGACCACATAGCGCATGACTTCGGTGTTGAATATCGTCTGCAGCAGGATCGCGACGCCGGTGATCCACAGCAGTGTCAGCCCGTGCTTCACAAATGTTGCGGGGCCCAGCAGGAACTCGCCGCTGCCGATCGACAAGCCGAGCACGATGACGCCGGGTCCGACCACGGCCATCCAGCCGAAGCCTTTCGGCATGGGCGGGACCGGCAGCCTGGCGCGAACCCAGGGATCGAGCCCGGTCTGCGTTTCGACGCCTTGGTTTTGCGCGATATTCATGATCTCCTGGATTCAACTGTCGGAGAACTTGACATTGCTGCACTGCAGCACAACCGGGTCATTATTGGAAATGAATGATTTCTAATGAGTTCTGCGGTTTGGCACGCGATATGCATCGAATTATGTATCTAGCTGAAAACCCGCGGTTGCTGGCGGCGGGTGACTCGATAAGAACGGCTGCGTGCGGCCGCACATTCGCGCACAGGGAACTGTCACGAATAGCGCTCGCAGCGATTTCGCAGTGAGGGGGTGCCATGCGTGTCCTGCTGGTCGAAGACGACAGTACTGTATCCAGAGTTGTCCGTCGCGGGTTGGTTCTGGAGGGATTCAGTGTTGACTTGTCCCGCGACGGGCGCGACGCATTCTTGCGTGCCCTCGACGAGCCCTACGACGTCATCGTCCTCGACCTTCTTATTCCCTTCATCGACGGGTTCGAGGTCCTGGAACGCATTCGTAAAGAGGGCTGCAAGACGCCGGTTCTCATGCTATCGGCGATGGACGGCGTGGCGGACCGGGTGCGCTGCCTGAATGGCGGGGCAGACGACTACCTCGTCAAGCCATTCAATTTCGCCGAACTTACGGCCCGTATCCGGGCACTGTTGCGCCGCCACACGGAAATTTCGCAATCCACGCTGCAGTTCCATGAGCTGGAAATCAATCTCACGGCCCGCAAAGTCACGCGCTGCGGCACGCGGATCGATCTCACGCCGAAGGAATTTTCACTGCTGGAGTATCTGGTCCTCAACCAGGGCAACGTGGTGACCAGGACGATGATCGCAGAGCACGTGTGGGATCAGCACTACGACGGCTGCAGCAACGTCATCGACGTATACATCCGTTATCTGCGCAGCAAGGTCGATGATTCGTATGCGACCAAGTTGATCCACACGGTCCGCGGCGTGGGCTACGTGGTCTCGACTGAGGCTCAGTGAGCAGCGGAATTTCTCTTCGCTGGAAACTGATACTTATTTCGGGGTCCCTCGCGCTGTTGACAGCGCTGGTCCTCGGCGCCGTCCTGCATCAGCGAACGCAGCGACAACTGCTGCATCAGGTCGAGAAGACGCTGGAGTCGAAGTGCGATGAAGCGGTCACCGTACTTCAGAACCCCAATCCCCATCTGACAATCAACGATCTGCTCGTGATCGAGACTAACTATCGTAATCCGACCGCCGCCTACTATTACCAGATCCGCGACGCCAGCCTGCGGACCATGGTGCGCAGCGCCAATCTGGGCGCCGTCGGCCTGCCGATTCCCGAATCGCTGCAGCAGGAAACATCAACCGGCCAGGTTTACTTTCGAACGGTGCCGCACCCGCTGACCCGGGGCCACGAAATGCTGGTCCGCAGCGAACGACTCCAGTTCAATCTCGGCGGAGGCGAGCTGACCGCGATTGTCATACAAACGTCCGTCTCGACGACACCCCTGAAAATGGCTCTGCGCGCGACGGTGCTCAACACCATGCTCCTCGCCGCAGGCGTGCTGGTAACGGTCTTTGCGCTGCTCTGGTTCGTCACGACGCGTGCCCTGCTGCCGGTCGCGGTGATGACCAGAAAGGCCTCGCAGATCACGACACACAATCTGCGCGAACGGCTACCGGTTACCGGAAGAGCCGACGAGCTGGACCAGCTCGCCAGCGTGTTGAACAACATGCTCGATCGACTTGGGGTTTCGATGCGGCACATGGAGCAGTTTTCCTCCGATGCAGCGCATCAGTTGCGCACCCCGCTGACCCGGATCCGCGGGGAGCTCGATCTCATCCTGCGCAGCAAAGTGACCGACCCGCAGCGCGTTCAGCTGGTGAGCATGCAGGAGGAACTCGAGCGGCTGAGCCGGACCTGTGGCCGGTTGCTGCTGCTCGCGAGACTCGATCAACCCGCCGGCGATTCCAGCCTGCTCAGCGAATCGATCGATCTCGAAACGGTCGTGGCGGAACTGCTCGAGCAGATGACACCGCTCGCCCGGGATCGCGGTATCGAGTTGCGGCGCGGCGCGACTGCGCCGGCACTTGTCCGGGGCAGCCGGTCACTGCTGGTGGAGGCCCTGATGAACTTGCTCGACAACGCGATTCGCTATACGCCGGCCGGCGGGTTCGTGGAGTTGCGCATCGAAACGAGCGGCAACTGGGTCCATGTAGCAGTCGAGGACAGCGGGCCGGGCGTGCCGCCGGACGAGCGGGAACGGGTTTTCCAGCGCTTTTACCGGGTCCCGGGAATGTCGACGGGCAGTGACGGCAGTGGCCTTGGCCTGGCAATCGTCAGGGGGATCGCACAGGCCCATGGCGGGAGAATCGAGATCGTCGGAGCTGCGAATACAGTGTTCTGCCTCGTGCTCCCCGCCGCGTAGATTCATTATGTTGCCTGCACCTGGGCGTGCTCCGGGTCAACCGGTACTGACCCGCTTCTCACGATCCTCTAATGCGAAGGGGAGTAGGTTCGCAGCAATCGTGCCATCGCAACAAGGCGCGTACGAATCGTACTTGAGGCCCGATTGCGGGTGAAACCTCGAGCACCAGGGATTTCAGGGGAGTAGTTCATGACAAGTTCGACACTGTTCGGATTCTGGAAGAAAAGTCTGGTTGTGATGAGTTCGGCCGCCTGGACTGCAGTGATCTGCGTCCCGCTGGCATTGGCCCCACCGGCCATGGCCGCGGAAGGCGACACCATCGACAACTCCGGTTACATCCCATTTGAACAGGCGTACTTCGCCTTCGAGGTGGAGAGTCCGCTGGGCTCGCTGAAAGAAGTGCCGATCTGGGACGAGATCGAGCAGATGCTCGACAATCCTTACCAGATTGCGCTCGAGCCCACGGTCGAGGGCAATGACCAGGGCTGGCCATCCTACCGCTCGACGCAACTTCGCCGGCGGTCCTTCATTTACCGAAACGGAGCGGGCCAACCCTGCGCGCCCCTCACGGACGGTTGCACTGAAGTTCCCCTGCAGCGCCACCTGGTGCATCCGCTGAATTACAACCACTCGACCGGCGAAGAACTGCGCCTGTTGAACCCCGAGTATGAAGGCGGGCCCTGGTTTGTCCCGGGCGCACTCGAACTCGCACCCGATGGAAGCTATGTCTTCAACAATGACAACCCGATTACCGTATCGCCCGGCGAAGGACGCGTCGAGGAAGAAGGGACGGCGCCGGATTTCAACAGCCCGATCGCGCCGGACACTTACGCGTGTATCGTCAGCGTTGACCAGTTCTTTACAACGGAAGACACTGGGCTTCCTGCGCCCAACAGGCCGGGCGTGTTCCTGGTTCCGGAAGGCACGACCATTTGCGGCGGCGATCCGGGTGAACCCGGCTATGAGGGATTCGGCGAGGTGGACCCCGCCGAATTCGACGATCAATACTCGACTCCGGCCGTGCCGGGGCTTGACGGGCCAGATCAAATTTGGACCGGTCAGCGGCTGTTTGATCCGGCCGGATGCACGCAGCGCAACCTCGAATCGCCTGGAAGCTGCAGCCCGGCCGCGGTCGGCGGGCTCATCAACAGGCTCAGGAAGCCGACACTGCGGGCCACACCGGCGTCACAGCCGGATTACCTGCAAAATTCGGTCGAGGAACTGGAGGTGGATCCCACCGACCTGACACCTTCGAACGAGAACGACTACATCCGCGGCTTCAACCGTGCGCAGAAATTGGTCGCAAGAGACGCGGCAGCGGCGCTCGGAAAAGCCCTGTTCTGGGACATGCAGGTGGGCAGCGACTCGGTGCAGGCCTGCGCCACATGTCATTTCAGTGCCGGTGTGGACAACCGGACCAAGAACCAGACCAACCCCAACCATGTGGGCGAATTTGGTGGTGATGTGACCCTGCAGCTCCACGGCGGTTTCCAGAACACAAACCTGACGGTCACCGACTTCCCGTTCCAGCGGGGCGGACAAGACACTGACAATGGTCCGGATAACCTCTTTGGCAACGTCAACGACGTGGCGTCGTCGATGGGCGTCCGATTCCGCCACTTCGTGGACATTCCAGTGCCCGGACTAGCGACGTCGTTTGCTCCATTAACCGGCGCGCCGTTTGGCGTCAGGACTTTGCTGCCTGACATCGGCCTTGCGGTACCGGACCCGATTCCGCTGTTCCAGGGACTGCGCCGGGTCGAGCCGCGAAATACGCCGACGATCTTCAATGCGGCGATGAACTTCGACAACTTCTGGGATGGCCGTGCGCGTCACGACTTCAACGGCGGCAGCGTGTTTGGTCCATCCGACCCGCAGTCGCATGTCTTCGTTGCCGCAAACCCGCTACTACCCATTGTGGCCACGCGGCAGGTCATCCGGTTCTCAAGCCTGGCCTCCCTGGCCACAGGGCCCGCGCTCAGCGAGTTCGAGATGAGCTTCCTGGGACGCAACTGGCCCAAGCTTGGCAAGAAGTTGCTCCAGGGCACTGGCGCCGGGGCTACCCGGTTCGGCACGGTCACGCCTTTGGCCAATCAGCTGGTGTCCACCACGGACAGCGTGCTCGGCCCATGGTCCAATCAGGGTGGTTCCGCTTGTCCCTCTCTGGCCGGCTTTACCATTCTCGACCGCTCTGCCAGTTGGGCCGCTGCGGGCGTGGCCAACAAGCCGGGCTTGTGCATCAGCTATCCGGGACTCATTCGCCGGGCGTTCTATCCGACGCTCTGGCAGTCCACGGTCCGGCGGCTGGATGGCTGCTATGCCGGGGGCGACGGTAGCCCACAAAGCGTCAATACGCCTCAATGCGCGGTCGGCACCGTCGCCATTTCCGTCTTCGACGAGGAAGACGGCGTAGTCGAGGAAATCGCCGCCGACCCGTTCGACGGGTATGTGCTGACACCTAATGCGGGAATTTTCCTGCCGAATACGTTTGCGTCCAACACCAATCAGTTCACCCAGATGGAAGCGAACATGAGCCTGTTCTTCGGGCTGGCGCTTCAGACCTGGGTCACAATGCTGGTGCCGGACGACTCACCGGCAGACCGGTTCTTTGACACGAATCCTGATTCGCACGTGACCTTCGGCGAGTCGGGCGAACCGGGTATCGCCAGGGATCTGCTCAATTGTTCGGATACCGGCGGAGCGCAACCCTGCTTCACTCCGGTGGGGAACTTCCAGCGTGATCCGGGCGTACTGGCCAGGGTCGGATGTACCCTCGAAGGAGCGGGCAACTGCGACATGGTGCCTGCGGGCGGCAACCGTACTGCCGCTGTGGATCCGCTGTTGGGTCTCGACTTCTTCCTGGGCTCCAACCTGTCGCTGAAGAACCCGAACTTCCGGTCACTGCGTTGTGGTGAGTGCCACGCCGGTGGAACCCTGACCGACAATACGTTCGAGATCAGTCACCAGGCGAGTTTCGGCGATCGCATCCAGGAGTTCGTCACGGGTCAACCGGGCGTGGAGAAGTTCCCGGAGGCCCTGGGTCGCGGCCGGGTTATCACCGGCTTCATGCTCGAGGGCGAGTTGCAGGAAAATGCGCAGGATGGAATCGAACGGAACATCGCAGATTTCTGCACCGTAGGACCTTGCACGTCTGACCCCGAACACTCGGTCGTGGGCGGGTTCCCGCAGGGCCAGGCCCTGTTCGACAATGGGGTGTACAACATCGGTGTAACGCCCATCACGAACGACCGCTTGCGCGGCGGCAATGACGCGTTCGGCTGGCCACTGGCGCTGGGCGTCCTGGCGTTCAAGAATCTCGGCGGCTTGGACTATCACCCGGGTGGGAATGATCCGGACAATGGTTTTGCCCAACCAGCAGGCATTGGTAATCCGTTGCCCAACTTCGATCCGGCTATCGATCCGACCGGCGGTGGAATATTCGAGCCGACCGGGCAGGATCAGCAGATCAATCCCGGCTTTGCCGAAGAGCCGTGCCCGGATGAGAACGCCGAAGGGGAATGCATTGGCTTCCTGCCTGCTTACCTATCGCCATGGGCCAGCAACATCCCGGTCGGTGACGAGTCCAATATCGATGAGTTGTTTGTTGGCCTCAATACCGTCATGCGCGAGCCCATGAAGGAGGGTTTTGTCGATTCCTTCGGTCCGTTCAATCCGGCGGCCATCCTCGGCGAATCGTTCAACAATGCCAGGGCGCCGGAAATGGCCATGTGGCCGAACGTCAACCGCGTGAATCATCAGGGCAACGCCAAGGCTCCGCCGCTGCGTTTCGTGGAAAAAACCGGCCCCTACTTCCACAACGGCGGCAAGTTGACGCTCCGTCAGCAGCTCGACTTCTATGTGCGGGGTGGCGACTTCCCCAGGACGAACGCGGCGCATCGGGATTTCCTGATCGCGAACCTGCTGCTTGAGGATGAAGCGCTGGGTGGTTTGGACCCGGCGACTGGTGAAACGGAATTCACGCTCCAGCAACGGGAAGAGATCATCGTCTCCGTGATCGACTTCCTCCTCGAACTGACCGACGAGCGGGTGGACTTCCAGCGGGCACCGTTTGATCAGGTCGAGATCTTCGTGCCATTGGATGGCGCGGCCCCGGACAATGGTTCGCTGGCGGGTGCCGTCACGGCAGGTCGTCAGGGCTTCATGAACAACATCGCCGGTGATTGCGGTAACGTCCCCGGAACCGGGGCGTGCTTCCTCCGAGTTCTGGCGACCGGAGCTGGGGGCAAGGCAACTCCGACCCCGAACTTCCTGGGCGTTTCCAATGTACGAATAGTCGGAAATGGCGGAGTAGGCCCGACCTGTTCTGCGAGTGCAGTCAGTCACTACTGTTCCACCGTCATTCCGTGACCACGCGTGTTACTCACCCCCTCCCCTCAAGGGGAGGGGGTGGGCCTTCGGGCCAAGAGAGTCTTTGAGCTTGCTGTCCGTTGGTTTGATTCGCTGCGCTGCCCTTGCCGTGTCGATGACGGTCCTGGCAATCCCCACGTTGCAGGCGGCCGAACCGTCTGCCGTTTCCCTGACCGACATCAAGATCCTGTTCAAGCGCGACCCCCGGCTCAGCGGGCCGACCTACGGCGGGGAGCAATGGTTCTCGTCACCCACGTTCACCAGTGCCGTGCAACCCGGCACCGTGGGTACTGTGGAATTGCGGCTGCGCGGCGTTGATGCTCAGGGACAGCCCGTGCCGATCGTCGCGAAATGGACCGCAGCCAATCCCGAAATGGTCAGCGTGGTCCCCGGTACGAAAGGCAAGTTCAGGGTCACGGTGACGCGGGCTGGGGAGACGACGCTCACAGTGGCTGCGCAGGGGATCGCCAAGACGCTGGTCGTCAGAGCGAAGAACCTGGGCAACGCCATTCAGGTTGAAATCAGCCATCAGCCTGCGGGCAAGAAGCCGTAGCGCGGCTGGAGTTCATCGCGCCACCCGGCGGGTTCGCAAGCGCCCCCGTCAAGCACACAGATTAGAACCAGACTCTGCCGGCCGTATTGGCCTTGGCAGGAACAGTGCCGTTATCCCACTTTTTCGGGCCTGTTTAGAACTGGAGCAAGGTGCTTCCGGAGTCCTTGTTCGGCAAGGAGAGGGAGCGAGGAAGATGCCGAAGTTCACCGCGGAGCAGGCCCTGTTTGGCCTGAAGCAGGGTGAGGCCGGTCAACCGGTAGGGGATGTCTGCCGTCAGATGGGGAGCAGCAAAGCGACGTACTGCGTCTGGAGGAAGCGGTACGCGAATCAGGGGCTTTTGGAGGTGCGAGAGCTCAGACCGCTGCGCGATGAGAACGCCCGCCTGAAGCGGCTGGTTGCCGATCTGTCGCTGGATCGGCACGCGACAGCAGTGGTCTGCGGCAACGGATGCGGGAGCTTGCCACGGCCCGACCACGATTCGGCTACCAGCGGCTCCACATTCTGCTGACTCGGGCGGGCTGGCGAGCCGGCCGGATCAGGGTGCACCGGTTGTACCAGCTGGAGGGCCTCCAGGTACGTATGAGAGTGCCAGGAAAGCCAACCGAGAACGGGTTTATCGAGTCCTGCAATGGGCGACTACGTGACGAGCGCCTGAACGTGAATGTGTTTGCTACGCTGGATGAAGCACGGACAGTGCTAACGTCACCTCCGCCACCTGCCGCTTCGCAAACGCCGTTACAGTCCTCGGCTTCCCGTTCTTTCGAAATGGTCGCGCCGGGAGTGTCCGTTGACCCTCGGGTCCGCGGCGGGGGAGCTTACGAAAAGGCGCGGCTGAGATCGTCAGCACCAAAAAAAGAACCCCGGCATCGGGCCGGGGTTCTGGGTTTTCGCTTTGTTCTGGCTGGTGAGTCGCCGCTTTCCTGGCTCTGTTACGCCGCCCTCCGGAGCACAGCCTCGCGCCGCCTGCCTGCGAATGCCATGCCGGCAAAACCCAGCAGGAACAGGGTCAGCGTGCCGGGTTCAGGTACTCCATTGATCGGGGGTACCACAGCAGTCGTGATCGTGGAGCTGTCCCAGTAGTTCACGAGCGTAAAAATTTCGGGGTGGTTGTAGACCAGGCCGAAGAAGCTATCGCCGTCCAACAGGAAGCCGGCGTCGAAGAGCAGGGGATCGTTTACCGCCGACAGCAGCGTGGTCGAGAAATCCCCGATGGCCATTGGCAGGAAGGTGTTCGAATTCGTATCGAACGCCATGTAATTGTATTCGGAGGGACTGGCGGAATTCAGGAATGCCAGATCGTAGGAAGCCGCGGCCCCGGGAATGTTCAGGATGAAGGAATTGAGATTGGCGAATGACAAGATGCTGCCATACAGCGAATCATCGTAAGTGAACGCGCCGAACGCAACGCCCGTGCCGGCGTTGTCAAAACTGAAGTTGACCTCAATGGTCAAAGCGCGAACGCTCGTGGCAGACAGTGCCAATGCGGCGGCGGCCAGCGTCAAACATAGTTTCCGTTTCATGCTCGCCCCTTGGTCCCTATTCAATCACTGCCATATACGCTTCAATAAATGCATATTTCGTGCCGGAATCCAAATTGTCATTGATTACAGGCGCATGCGCTGTAAGCGCCTGCGATCACCCGGGACGCATGTAAAGAAACCTGACGTGGCATCCCGCGTTATGTTACTCGGCTCGTTCTTATGGCTGTCCGGCATGGGCCGCAAAATTGCCGAATTGCTGGCCCAGCACCTGGTCGACGATCGGGGCCAGGCCATCGAGCTGGTGCGCGGCATCGCCGCTGACGCGATAGCTCACGACGGCGGTTGTTACGCCGTTTTCTTCGGTGAGCGCAATCGACAGCACGCCGCTGACCGCCATGTCGAGGAACGGACCCAGTGCGGCGTCGAGTTTCAGCAGTTTTCCGGGCACCACCATGATCACCCGGCCGTGCTCGACGCTGCCGCCGCTCCAGCGCTCGCAATAGCAGCCGCCGGCATCGGCGACCAGCGACAGCGACGCGCGCTGGCCGGACCAGGTGTGATCCTCCGGCCACCAGAGTTCCGGGTGCACCAGCGACTCCCAGACTTTCGCGGCCGGAGCTTCGATGCGAAACCGATGTTCGATCAGCATCGCGTCGGCGGCATTGAGCTTCACTTCGCCCTGGGCCGTCAGTGGCAATGTCATCAGCAAGGCAGCCATCATCGACCGGTAGCGCATCGGATTCACTCCTTCATTCCCCAGTGCTTTTCATCCCGATTCGCCATCGCGTCCAGGTCTTCCGGCAGGGCGGCCCGATCGTCCACCCATTCCCGCAGCCCGGGTCCGCCATTGATCAGGTCGATTGCCAGACGATCGGTCTCATATTCGTACGGAAAATCGCGCCACAGCGGATAGTCGGGCGCGAGCGTGCGCAGCGCCTTGAAGGCGAGCGCCATGAGCCGCCAGGGACGGAAACGCGCGTGGTCGTAGCCGGGATCATCGACGTGGATCTGGATGCCCGCGCAAAGCGAGCCGGCATGCTTGTGAAAAGTCGGCTCGAAGAAACAAGGCCGCAGCCCGCAGCCCGCCAGCCAGTGTGGTGCGAGTGAGCGCATTTTCGCGAGCAGCAGCCGCGCATCGAGATCCGGTGCGCCAAACAGTTCGAGTGGTCGCGTCGTGCCGCGGCCTTCGGACAGTGTCGTGCCCTCGAGCATCACCGTGCCCGGATAACAGCGTGCCATCGAAAGATTCGGTGCATTGGGACTTGGATTGACCCAGCTGCGCTCGTGGATCGGCCAGCCGAAACCGGGTGCCGTGGCCGGGCGCCATGCATCCAGCGCGATCACGCGGTACTCGACATCGAGTCGCAACTCGCGCACCAACCACGCGCCGAGTTCGCCGAGCGTGCGGCCGTGACGCATCGGCATGGGTCCCGCGCCGAC
>CAZCGD010000046.1:0-1544 GCA_964498105.1 uncultured Streptomycetaceae bacterium | reverse complement strand
GCTGACGCGCGGTGAGGTGCGGGATTACGGGTTCCTGTTCTGGGCGCTCGACCCGGATGTCATGCTGCCCGGCGGCGCATTCAAGAGCCAGATGTCGGAGTACGTGCGCCAGATCAAGGCGACGCCGCGCCAGCCGGGCGTCAAGGAGATTCGGATTCCGTCGGAGCGGGCGTTCCGCGAACGCGAGCGCCGGCGCCGGGAAGGCATCGTGATCGAGCGCAAAGTGGTTGAGTCTCTGCGCGCGCTTTAGAATCAGCTGCGCAGAGACGAAGGATGAAGGCGGAAGGATGAAGGATGACCCTCACGCGTCGCGTGAAAGCTGTTGATGTCCCGACGTTTCACTGACGTCCGGTTGGACGTCCCTGAGATGGGGGCTGAACTGGTTTTGACTTGAACTCCCGCACTGCGGGGGTCATCCTTCCACGTTCATCCTTCATCCTTCGCGGATCGCCGCCAGCTATCGGTAGTAAACAGGAGTCATAGATGGACCTGAGCCGATACATTCGCTTCCTCATGTCGCTATGTGCTGCGGCGATCTGCGGGACTGCGCTCGCGCAGTCCTACCCCAGCAAACCCATCAAGCTGATCCTGCCGTTCGCCCCGGGCTCGCCCAGCGACATGGTGGGCCGCACCATCGGGCAGAAGATGGGCGCGCAGATGGGCCAGAACCTCGTACCGGACAACCGGGCCAGCGCCGGCGGCACCCTCGGCCTCACGCTGGCCGCCAAAGCGCCGCCGGACGGCTATACCGTCCTCGTCACTTCACCGACCATCGTGATCAGCCCGTTGCTCTATGCCAACCTCCAGTACGACTCGCTCAGGGATTTCGCGCCCGTCGCACGGCTCGCCTCGATCGAAAACGTGATGGTGGTGCATCCTTCGGTGCCGGCGAAGACGCTGAAGGAATTCATCGCGCTCGCCCGCTCGAATCCCGGCAAGTTGAACTACGGCTCCGGCGGCGCCGGCACGACCAACCACCTCGCGAACGAGCTCCTGAAGAGTCTCCAGAAAATCAACCTGGTCCACGTGCCGTACAAAGGCGCGACGCTCGCTGCACAAGCCCTGATGGGCGGTGAAGTGGACGAAGTGATCCTCGCCGTGGCGCCGGCATTGCCTTTCATCAAATCCGGGAGGGTGAGAGCCGTCGTGGTGCTCTCCGAGAAACGGGTGCCGACGCTTCCCGACGTTCCGACGGCCGCGGAATCGGGTTTTCCCGGCTTCCGCATGTCGATCTGGTACGCGATGTTCGTGCCCGCCGGCACGCCGCGGCACATCATCATGCACCTCTACCGCGAGTCAGCGAAAGCGTTCGAGGACCCGGAGCTGCTGCAGCGCATGAGCAACGCCGGCATGGATCCGTGGCTGGGCACGCCGGGGGAGCTGGGCCAACTGCTGCGCAGCGAGAGTGCGCGCTTCGCGAAGATTGCCGAGAGCGCCGGCCTGAAAAAGGAATGAGCTTGGAACAAGCTCTGCCGCAGAGAACACCCCCAGAGGTCGTCTCAAAACGATTCAAAGAACATTAAGCCGCCGATGGACGCCGATGA
>CAZCGD010000045.1:0-1828 GCA_964498105.1 uncultured Streptomycetaceae bacterium | reverse complement strand
GCTGGTGCTGCCTTTCGACCACGAATTGAAGGGACAGGTCCCCTACGCCTTCGTCGTGCCGAAGCACGGGGCGAGCGTGACCGAGGACGACCTCAAGCAGTTCGCTCTCGCCAACGGGCCGGCCTACCAGCACCCGCGGCGCGTCTTCTTTCTCGACCAGTTTCCCCTGGCCGGCACCAACAAGGTGGATCGGGAGCGGCTGCGGCAGGTAGTCGCCGAAGCGGCGGCGACTACCGTGACGAAGTGACGCAGTGACGAGGTAACGAAAGCAGGCCTGCTCTCAATCGAGCTTGACGCCGAGGCGCTTCCCGATCGCACCCCACCTTTCCGCGTCGGCCTCGATGATCTTCGTGAATTCTCCCGGTGTGCTCGCGACAACTTCCCAGCCCTGCGAGACGACGGTATGGCGTACATCCGGCAAGCTGGCGACTGCGGCGATTTCCCTGTGGAGCCGCTCGACGACAGGCCGCGGCGTCTTTGCCGGCGCCATGTAGCCCCACCAGAAGCTCGTCACGTAGCCGGGCACGCCCGATTCGGCGATGGTGGGCACCTCGGGCATAGCCTCCAGACGCTTAGCTCCAGCGTGAGCGATGAGCCTCAGCCGCCCGGCCTGCCAGTGGGGTCTGGTCGAGACCAAGTTGGTAAACGCGAACTGGACCTCGTTGCCGAGCAGCGCAATGATGACCTGGCCGGCACCCTTGTACGGCACGTGGGTCATCTTGATCCCGGCCATTGAGCTGAAGAGCTCGGTGCCCAGATGCGGAGTGCTGCCCGGCCCCGACGAGCCGAAGTTGAGCTTGCCGGGATTGGCCCTGGCGTAGGCGATGAACTCCTTCACGGTCTTCGCTGGCACCGCGGGGTGCAGAAACATGCCCGACGACGACGTGATCACCAGGCTGATCGGCGCGAAATCCCTGATCGGATCGTAGGGCAGCCTGGTGTAGAGCTGCGCGTTCGCCGCATGGGCCGCTTGAACCAACAGCAGCGTGTGGCCGTCGGGCACGGACTTGGCGACAATGTCCGCGCCGAGGATACCGGAACCGGCCGGGCGGTTATCCACCACCACCGGTTGCCCGAGGCGGTCGGAGAGCCGCGGGCCGAGGAGGCGCGCGATGATATCGCTGCCGCCACCCGGAGAAAACGGCACGATTACGCGAATCGGGCGGCTCGGATAGCCCGCCTGCGGGGACGCTGCGGCCGCGTATGCGCCCCATAGACCCACCACGCACGCGGCCGCAACCGAAAACTGATGTGCCCTGGTTGTCATATGTTTCACCCTGTCAATCGGTGCATTGATATTGACATCGTGAAGCAACCGTCGCAATCATCCGCCTTTACCCGCTAGTTGAATCCCGGTTAACGACATGGAGCTGCGCGACATCGAGTATTTCGCCGTCGTGGCCGAGCACGGCCACCTGGGGCGGGCGGCAGAAGCGTTGGGACTTAGCACGCCAGCGCTCAGCAAGAGCTTGCGCCGGCTTGAAACCGCCATGCAGGCGAAGCTGGTCACGCGGACACCGAAGGGCGTAGAGCTCACTGCGGAAGGCAATGCGCTGCTGTCTCACGTGCGTCCGCTTCGGTTGTCACTCCACGAAATTTCGAGGGAAATCGCGGACCTGAGTAAGGGACGCTCCGGGCATCTTCGGCTCGGCTCAACGCCGGGTGCGGCGGACTACCTGCTCCCGACGGCCTTCGGTGCGCTGTTACGCGACGCGCCAAATGCAACGGTGTCGGTTACCGTGGCGGCGGACTCGTTGCTGGTGCCCGCCTTACGCAACGGACAAGTGGATCTGAGCGTGGCGAACCTCGCTACCCCGCCGCACGAGGC
>CAZCGD010000044.1:0-6585 GCA_964498105.1 uncultured Streptomycetaceae bacterium | reverse complement strand
GGGGCCATCGGCAGCAGCGTCAGCGCCGATCTCACCAAGGCGGGTTACGACGTCACGGTCATCGACCAGTGGCCGGCGCAGGTGGAGGCGATACGCACCGCCGGCATCCACGTCCAGATGAAGGACGGCGACGTCAAGGTGCGGCTCAACGCCCTGCACCTGTGCGACCTCGCCTCCGCCAGACTGGAGTTCGACATCGTGTTCCTCGCGGTGAAGTCGTACGACCACCGCTGGCTGGCCGAATTCATCAAGCCCTACCTCAGGAGCGACGGCGTGCTGGTCGGCGTGATGAACGGCATGAACGACGATTCGCTCGCGTCCATCGTCGGCCGCGAGCGGACGGTAGGCTGTGCGGTCGAGCTGTCGGCGGAGATCTTCACGCCCGGGCTGGTCCAGCGCAACACCACGCACAAAGGCACCTGGTTCGGAGTCGGCGAGCTCGACGGCTTCTACACGCCGCGCGTGAAGGAAATCGAAGCCATCATGAGCCACGTCGGCCGCTGCGATGTCACCAACAACATCTACGGCGCGAAATGGACCAAGCTCATCGCCAATACCATGACGATGGGGCCGCACGGGCTGCTGGGGTTGAAGAACGCCGAGGCGGCGCACCTGCCCGGCATGGCCGACATTGCCGTGAAGCTCGGCCGCGAGTCGCTCGCAGTTGGCGCCGCGCTCGGCTACCGCATCGAGCCGATCTTCGGCCTGCGCGCGGATGAGTTCGCCGGATCCAGCGACGAGAATCTGGTGACGGCGCGGGACACGCTGATGAAGCACGTCGGCGGCAGCTCCCGCACCGCGCCCATCCACGACCACATCAAGGGCCGCCGCAGCGAGATGGACTTCATCACCGGCGTGGTGACGCGGAAGAGCAGGGAGTTCGGCATCCCCACGCCGTTCAACGACGCCGTGCTCGAAATCGACCGCAAGATCAACGCGGGCGAGATCAGGATGGAAGCGGCGAACTTCGACCTGCTGAAGCAACGGCTGCCGCTGTGATCCTAAAAACGGCGGTTACTAACCGCAGAGGCGCAGAGGTAACACAATGAAAACTGATGAAACGACGGTTCACCAAATTGGAGAATCGTAGAAGCTTTGTAAGTCGTGGAATTTGCTGTTCTCCGCGTCTCTGCGCCTCCGCGGTTCGCTTTTTCCAGGGTGATGCGGTGACGCGCGGCCGGCGGCGGGTTATTCGATCTTGACCTTCGCCTGCTTGATGACCTTGCCCCAGCGGGCGATCTCGACCTTGAGAAACTCCGTCGCCTCTTTCGGTGTGTTGCCGACGGGTTCGCTGCCGCCCTTGGCCAGGACGTCGATGATGTCCTTGGACTTGAGCGCCTTGACGGTCTCGGCGTGGATCCTGGAGACAATGGTCGCCGGCGTCTTGCTCGGCAGGATGGTCATGTACCACGAGGTAGCCTCGTAACCCGGGATGCCGGATTCCGAGACTGTGGGAATGTCGGGCATCGAGCTGACGCGCTTCGGTGAAGTCACTGCAATCAGCCGTATTCGCCCGGCCTGGATCTGGCTGATCATCGCGAGCATCGGGTTGATGTAGAGGTGGGCGCGGCCGCTGACGAGATCGGGCATGGCGCCGCCGGTGCCCTTGTACGGGACGTGAGTTATTTGTACCCCGGTCATGCTCGTGAACATCTCGGCGGCGAGATGGGACGCAGATCCGGGACCGGAGTTGGCGGCGTTCAACTCGAGTGGCCTGGCTTTCGCATAGGCGATCAGGTCCTTGACGTTCTTCACGGGAAGCGAATTCGTGACCGTTACTGCATAAGGTTGTGTCGCCAGGACCGTGAGCGCCGCGAGGTCCCGCAACGGGTCGTAGGGCAGCTTGGGCATGAGCGTCGCATTGATCGCGTGCGAGGGATTGACGACGGCCATCGTGTAGCCGTCGGGCGCCGCCTGCGCCGTCAGGTTGATGCCGATGGTCATGCCCGCGCCCACGCGATGGTCCAATACCACCTGCTGGCCCCAGGCCTCGGTGTACTTCTGGGCGAGCATGCGCACCATCACGTCGGACCCTCCGCCCGGCGCTGTCGGGATGATGATGCGTACGGGCTTGGTGGGAAAGCCCGGCTCAGCGGCCTGCGACGAACCGGGTGCCGACATCGCGACCATTGCGGCACCAGCGGCCGCGACGCAGGCTACTTGGAGGCGTGTATTGGGTTTCATTCGATATCCTCGGGCGGTTTTGGTATGCGTGCAAACGACCGGACAGCATCCGCCTGCCCTGCCTCGGAGTCAACCGCGGATCATTGCACCCTGCCGGCCGCCGTGGCTATGCCAACCATGACCGACTCCAAGGTTCACCAGCGGAAGGGAATAAGCTATATGATGCCGATGTTTATTCTGCGCAGGTCCCATCGACTACCCACTGGAGGAATGCAATGAGCAAGACGAAACTGGGCATGGTTGCGGCTGTGGTGTTGCTGATGCTGGGCTGGGGCGCCGGCGCTCAGATGCAACAAACCGGCATGACGTTCTTCATCACCAGCGCGGGATCCGGCAAAGGCGCCGATCTCGGTGGCCTGGCAGGCGCGGACCGGCTGTGCCAGTCGCTCGCCGCGGCGGCAGGCGCGGGCAAGCTCACGTGGCGCGCCTATCTGAGCACGACCGCCGCCGGCGGGTCGCCGGCCGTGAATGCGCGCGACCGCATCGGCAAGGGCCCGTGGCACAACGCGGAGGGAAGGCTGATCGCGCGTAATGTCACCGAGCTACATGGCATCAACAACATTAACCGGACGTTCGCGCTGACCGAAAAGGGCACCAAGGTCAACGGCCGGGCGGAGTCGCCCAACATGCACGACGTCCTCACCGGTTCGCAGCCGGACGGCACGGCGCTGGCTGGCGACGCCGCCAAGACGACTTGCGGCAACTGGACGATGAGCGGCGAGGGCGCCGCGATGGTCGGCCACCACGACCGCTGGGGCCTGCGCGATGACGCGCCTTCCATATCCTGGAACTCCTCGCACCCGTCGCGCGGCTGCAGCCAGGACAACCTGCGCGCCTCGGGCGGCGCGGGGATGGTGTACTGCTTCGCGAGTAATTGAGGGATAAGGGCGAGTGATGAGGGCAAGGAACTGTTCCAGGTTCAAGGTTCAAGGTTCAAGGTTCAAGGTTCAAGGTTCAAGATTAGACGTGCAACATTGAACTTTGAACTCGGAACTTTGAACGAGGTTTTTGTCACCGCATCACTTCGTCACTGCATCACCCGCGAAGCCGTACAGCTTCGCGGGATTTCCGGCGAGGATGCGGTTGCGGGTCTTCTCGTCGGGCGCCCAGTCGAGCAGCAGGTCGAGCAGCACCCCATCGTCGGGCATGGCGCCGCCGCGGGACAGCGGGTGCGGCCAGTTGCTGGCCCACACCAGTCGCTCGGGCGCGCGCTGGACCAGCGCTTTCGCCAGAGCGCCGATGTCGGAGTACAGCGGCGGGCCGGATTTCGACATCATGTAAGCGCCGGAGAGCTTGACCCAGCAACGGCCCGTGTCCACCAGCCGCAAGAGTGACCGGAAGCCGGGATGATCCGGCGGCACCGGTTCGAGAAACTTGCCGACGTGCTCGATCACCAGCGTGCCGGGCAGCCGCTTGAGCAGATCCTCGCGCTCCTCGAAATAGCGCCCATCCATCTGGAACTGGATGTGCCAGCCGTGCGCGGCGACGCGCGCCGCCATTTCCCCCAGCATCTCCCACGGCAACTCGGGCTGGTCGAGCATGCGAAAGCGTACGCCGCACATGCCGGCTCGCGTCAGCCGCTCGAGCTCGGCGTCGCCGACCGTGGTGTCCACCACCGCGATGCCGCGCGCGCCCTCCCCCAGTTGCGCAATCGCCTCCAGCGTGCAGCGGTTGTCCTTGCCATACGCAGTCGGCTGCACCACGACGACACGCTCGAGGCCGAGGCGTTGCTGCACCTTGCGGTACTCGGGCACCGTGGCATCGGACTCCTTGCGGCGCGCTTTCTCGGCGAGCGGGAAGCGCGAGTCAAAGATATGCATGTGGCAATCGCACGCACCCGGCGGCGTCTTGAGTTTCGGAGCGTTGGTCATGCAGAAGAGGTTGATGGACAGGATTTACAAGATTAACAGGAATGCAAAAGTGGACAGGGTTCTTGATCGCGCTTCATAATCGCCGCGTTCAAGGGAGAAGCCATGAAAAAACTGCTGCTGCTGGTCGCCGCACTGCTGCCCCTAGCCGGCGCGGCGCACGCGCAAGGTTACCCCGCCAAGCCGGTCCGCATCCTGGTGGGTTTCGCGCCTGGCGGATCGACCGATCTCACCGCCCGCATTTTCGCGCAGGAACTGAACAAGCTGTGGAACCTGCAGGTGGTGGTGGACAACCGGCCCGGCGCCAGCGGCCTGATCGGCGCCGAGCTCGCCGCCAAGGCGCCGCCCGACGGCTATACGTGGCTGGTATCGCCGCAGACCAGCATCGTGGTGGCGCCGCTGCTGTTCAAAAAGCTCGGCTTCGACCCGGCCAGGGATTTCGCCCCTATCGCCGTCATCGGTTCGACACCGCAACTGCTGGTGCTCCACCCCTCGCTGCCGGTCAGGAACTTCAAGGAGTTTTCCGCGTTCGTGAAGAAAAACGCCGGGAACCTCTCCTACGCTTCGGGTGGCTTCGGCTCGACGCCGCACATGGCGGGCGAGTTGCTCAACACTTCGCTCGGCGTGCGCGTCACGCACGTGCCGTACAAGGGCGAGAACCCGGGGATCGCCGACCTGCTCGGCGGCCAGATTCCCTACATGTTCTCCAATTTCCCGGTGGCGTTCCCGCACGTGCAGGCGGGGAAGCTGCGCGCGGTCGCGATTACCAGCCCGCAGCGCTCACCGCTCGCGCCTGTGTTCCCGACGGTCGCGGAATCCGGCATCCCCGGATTCGACACCGCCACCTGGAGCGGGCTTTATCTCCCCGCCGCCACGCCGCGCGAGGTCATCCGGCGCGTCCACGCCGACATCACCCGGATCCAGACCGCGCCGGAATTCCGGAAGCGCATGCTCGAACAGGGGATAGACCAGAGCGACGCCGACACGCCGGAGAAGCACGCGGCGTTCATGAAAGCCGAGTTCGCGCGCTGGGGCAAGGTGATCAGGGAAGCCGGCGTCAAGGTGGAGTGACCGCGCCACCCGTTACTCGAGCCGTATGTTGGCGGCCTTTACTACTTTTTCCCAGCGCGCCAGGTCAGCGCGAATCTGCTCCCCGAACTGCTCGGGCGAATTCCCGACGGGCTCGATGCCGAGCGCCGCGTAGCGCGTGCTCACCTGCTCCACCCGCAACACGGCTGCAATCTCGCCCTGCAGCCGTTCGATTGCCTGGCGCGGCGTCTTCGCGGGCGCGAGAATGCCGACCCACGAGGTCACGTCGAATCCCGCCTGGCCGCTCTCGGCAAACGTTGGCACGTCGGGCAGCGCCGCGGTCCGCTTCGCGCCGGGCACGCCGAGCCCAACCAGCCTCCCCGCCTTCACGTATTGCTGCGCGGTAGCAACCGCCGTGAAGACCAGCGGGATGTGGCCGGCGATGCCGTCGATGATCGCCTGCCCGCCGCCCTTGTACGGGATGTGCTCGAGCGCGATGCCGGTGCGCTGCCGGAGGAGCTCGCCCGCGAGGTGCGGGGTCCCGCCGGTGCCCGAGGTTCCGTACGGGAACGTGGCCGACTTCATCCTGCGCGCCAGCGCGATGAACTGCGAGAGGTTCTTCGCCGGAAGCGACGGATGAGAGACGAGGATCAGGGCGGCATCGCCGAGCTTGGTCACCGGCGCAAAGTCCCGCAGCGTATCGAACGGAAGCTTTGCGAAAACGTGCGGATTGATCACCATCGTGCCATCGAACCCGAGCAGCAATGTATGGCCGTCGGGAGCGGACTGCGCCACGAGCTGCGTGCCGATGTTGCCGCTCGCGCCCGGGCGGTTGTCGATGACGACCTGCTGTCCCAGCCGTGCCGTGAGGGAGTCGGCAATGACGCGCGCGCTGTTGTCGGTCACCCCGCCGGGCGAAAACGGCACGATGATGCGCACCGGCTTGTTCGGCCAGTCGGTCGTCTGCGCGCCTGCCGGCGGGGCTGCAAGCAGGCCCAGCGCAATCGTTACGGCGGCAGCGTGCCGCACCATGGATAGAGCCACGGCAAAGACAATGGGGCGCACACCTTTTCGTACAAAATTAGTGTGCGTCCCTTTTCACTCAATGTCCCGCCAACTCGTTCCACTGCGGCAGCAACACGATGCTGTTCGGGTTGTAGCCCTTGTTCTTCAGCGTGTCCACGCTGCCGATGACTTTTTCCGCCTTCAGGTCGACGATAGTGATCGAGCCGTCGCTCATCCCGGGTAGATTGAGGAGCGCGTTCTGCACGTAGGCGTAACGCCAGTCCTTGGTGAAAGCAACGTGGTGCGCACCCTCGGCCGTCGCAATCGACTTCAACAGCTTCGGCTTGGCCGGGTTGCTGCTGATGTCGAAAATGTGCATGTGGCCGGGCTTCGCGGTGGTCACATACATCCGGCTCGCCTTCATGTTGAAATAGATCTCCAGGGGGACACCTGCCTTCTGCGCGGAGAAATCATGCACCTGCTCGACCACGAAGTCCTT
>CAZCGD010000043.1:0-1931 GCA_964498105.1 uncultured Streptomycetaceae bacterium | reverse complement strand
CTACTGCCACGAGAACGAGCACGCGCGCGTCACCGACGCGCAGGCGGGCGGGGGCGGGAAAGAGCAGGGCAAGGGGACGGCGACGCACAAGCCACTGGCCGGCCTCGCCGACCTGGTCAAGGGCAAGCGCAAGCGCTGACTCGGCCAGCGTCCGCCCCCGGACCGCTGTGTTAGGCTATGTGCTTAGACGTCTATCCGCACAGGTGCCTGGCCATGTCCGAAGCCATCCGCTGGACCATCAAGGTGTCGAAGGAAACCGACCTGTCGCTGCGCACCATGCTCGGCGCGCAGGGCATGAAGAAGGGAGATCTGTCGAAATTCGTCGAGGACGCCGTGCGCTGGCGCATGTTCGACGGTCGCGTTCAGTCTCTCAGGAACAGCGTGCGCGACGTGCCCGCCGCGGAGCTCCAGGCCGCCATCGACGATGCGGTACGCGGCGTGCGCAAAGCAGCGCGGAGGCGGACGAAGTGACCTGAAATGTGCGCGTCGTACTCGACACGAATGTCCTCGTCGCCGCGCTGCTGACGCATGGCACGCCGCCCGAGCAGCTTTACGCCGCCTGGCACGGCAGGCAATTCCAGCTGTGCTCCTGCGAGCAGCAGCTCGAGGAAATCAACCGCGTAACCCGGCGGCCGTACTTCAAGAACCGTCTCGCGCAAGGCGTGGCGGGGCGCATGGTCAACGATATCCGCGCGCTTGCGCGGCTCATCGACCCGCTGCCAAGGGTGACCCGCTCACCCGACCCGGACGATGACTTCCTGCTCGCCACCGCGCAGGCGGCGCGCGCCGGATACCTCGTGACCGGCGACAAAAGCGGCCTGCTGTCCCTGAAAAAGCACGGCGTCACCAGGATCCTTACGGCAAGAGCCCTGCTCAAGTTGCTCGACTGACTGAATCGGGCTTCGACCCTGATTCTCCTCGCCCGCGAAGCCCCGCCAGCCCCGGTCGCCGGGCGGCGCGCCCTCATTGATGCCGATGTTGTATCCGTCCGGCCGCAGCTCCGCGTCCAGCATCGCCCTCTTGGGCGGCATCGCTACAGGTTTAGTACCTTGCTGACGATCTTGACGCATTCGTCGTAGCTGCGCCGATACTCAAGTATTTCAAGATTCGCGAAGTCGTCGCGCAAGTTTGCATCGCCCGCTTTCATCCTGGCCATGATCGCGTCTTTCCGGTCTCGCAGTATCGGCGCAATCGATTTCAACGCCGCGGGCTCTTTTTCCGCAATCAGCGCGAGATCAAAGATGTCCCTTGCCCTGAACCTCTCTCCACGGTGCCATACCTTCTTCGCGACAATCTCCACAGATGTTTCCACCAATACCTCGCGGCCGAATATCTTTTCCGCAGCTGTCGGATTTTCCGTCAGCGGCGCTGATACGACGAAGTCAATCTCGCCTTCGGGAAATTGCAGCTTCAGGTACTCGGCCTGCAGCGTGTAGTCCCCAGTCATTTCCTCGGCGGTGTCGTTGAGGTGAGGGCTCAGGTAGTTGAGGTACTGCGGGCTTGAAATGAAGATGTCGATGTCCTTGCTGAAGCGGTGCCGGTAGCGCCGCATCAGCACGGTTCCGCCCCCGAAACTCCAGTCGGCAAGGGTGATCCCGGCCTTTCCCACCGAGTCGATAAGGACGAGCGCACGCTGAAACAACGTCTCCCAGATCTTCAGCCGGTCGTCAGCCATGCCTCGGCCTTTCTCGATGCACCGCTGTCATGCACGAGCTTCTCCAGGTTCTTCGCGAGTTTCCCCGGCTTCGTCCATTTCCCGGCTTCTTCGACGAGCCCTGCGAGCAGGCTGATGGGTGCTTCGTCGAACAGGGCTCTCAGGTGCGCAGCTTTCCCTTTGGGCACCTTGCCGGTGACGATGGCATGGACGAGTTCATTCTCCGTGAGGGAGGTTTTGAAGCTCACGCTTGCGCTCGTGCAGGCCATGCGCAGGT
>CAZCGD010000042.1:0-1680 GCA_964498105.1 uncultured Streptomycetaceae bacterium | reverse complement strand
CGAATGGGCCGCGCACGGCATCCGCGTCAACGCCATTGCGCCGGGGCGGGTCGAGACGGAATCGCGCGCCGCCTCGAACAGCGACCCGCAGTACCGGGAATGGGCGACCGCGCGCGTGCCGCTGCGCCGCTTCGGCACCGTCGACGAAGTGGCGGCCGCGGCGTGCTACCTCGCCAGCGCGGGCGCGGCGTACGTCACCGGGCAGACGCTGGTCCTTGACGGCGGACTGACGTCGTACTAGCAGTGTGTCGAACCAGGAGGAGCACGGTGGATTTCACGCTGTCGGAAGAGCACCAGCGCTGGCGCGCGCTCGCGCGCGAGTTCGCCGAAAAAACGATCGCACCGGACGTCCTGCGACGCGACCGCCTGCCCACGGCTGCCGAGCGCATACCGTGGGACTGGATACGGGAGGCGGACCGGCTGGGTTTCCGCACGCTCGGCGTGCCGCGGCAGTTCGGCGGCGCCGGCGCCGACATCCTGACCCTGTGCCTGGTGGGCGAAGAGCTGGCGGTCGGCGACCTCGGCTTCGCCGTCATCATGGACCAGTGCTGGAAAATGGCGCACATCCTGAGCGACGCCATGACGCCGGAGCAGCAACACAGGTTCATCCCGCCGTTCGTGAAGGACCCCGAGGCGACGTTCGCCATCGGCTTCACCGAGGCCGGCGCCGGTTCCGACCACCAGGGCTACTACGACTCGCCGGACATTGATTTCCGCACGACGGCGGTGCGCGACGGCGACTCCTGGGTCATCAATGGAGCCAAGCGCTACGTTTCGAACGGCTGCATGGCGAAGCTCTATTTTGTCGTGGCTCGCACCGATCCCGGCAAAACGCTGCGCGAGGGCGGCAGCGTGTTCATCGTGCCGTCCGACACGCCCGGCTTCCGCGCCGGCTTCTTCCACGAGAAGGGCAGCCAGCGGCTGGCGACCAACGGCACCTTTCACTTCGAGAACTGCCGCGTGCCGGCGGACAACTTGCTCGGCGGCGAAGGCCTCATGTCGCGGCTGCGCGCGGAATACATGCCGGGCAGCAAGGCCGAGGCCGCGGCGACGGCGCTGGGCGTCGGCCGCGCCGCCTACGAGTACGCGATGCGGTACGCGAAAGAGCGCGTGCAGGGCGGCAGGCCCATCGTCGAGCTGCAGGCGGTGGCGATGATGCTGGCGCAGATGGCGATGAAGCTGGACGCCGCGCGCACCCAGATCTGGCGCACCGCGTGGCTCGCCGACCGCAGGCAGCCCGAGGCCCGCACCCTGGGCCTGCTGGCCAAGGTCAACGCGTCCGAGACCGCCTTCGAGGCGTGCAAGCTGGCGTGCGAGATTCTCGGCGGCGCGGCGATCATGCACGACCACCCGGTCGAGAAATACCTGCGCGATGCCGCGAGCTTCCTGCATTCCGACGGCACCAACCAGGTGTGCCTGCTGCGCGCGGCACAGGGGCTGGCCGCGCCGGGAGCGGCTCTCTACGGGTTCTGAAGGATACCCAATGAACAAAATCAGACGACCGGCGAAGTCGCACCGGTATCGGGCCTTTCCCCTTTTCCCTTTTGCCTTTTGCCTTGGAATGACTGTGGCATGCGCGCAGTCATTCCCTGTGAAGCCGGTGCGGATGGTGATTCCCATCGGTCCCGGCAGCAGCATGGACATCACCGGCCGCGTGCTGGCCCAGAAGATGAACGAGAG
>CAZCGD010000041.1:0-2880 GCA_964498105.1 uncultured Streptomycetaceae bacterium | reverse complement strand
TTAGGGGACAGACCACTAAGGACTGCTAGGGCCTGATTTTTCTCAGCAAGTTTCTTAGTGGTCTGTCCCCTAAAATAAGAACTATACCGACAATATTTTCCGGTTCTGCCTCACCGCTTCGCGGCGCCCAGCCTCTCCCTCAACCGCGGCACGATCCAGTCGATGAAAGCGCGCAGCCGCGCGGATACCAGCCGCGCCTGCGGGTACACGAGTGACACCGGCAGGGGCTCCGGCTCGTGCGTTTCCAGGACGTAGCGCAGACGCCCGGCGCGCACCAGCGCACCTACCTGGTAGCAGAGGAACGTCCCGTAGCCCAGCCCCTGCACGCACGCATCGATCGCCGGGTCGATCTGGTTGGTCGCGATCGCTCCCTCCACGCGCACCCGCACCGGCTTGCCGCCGACCTTGAATTCCCAGTCGCCGGAGGCGAGCCCGGTGAAACGTATGCAGGGAAAGCGAGCCAGGTCCTGCGGGACGCGGGGGAGGCCGTGACGTTTCAGGAATGCCGGACTCGCGCACACCACGCGCCGTGTGCGGCCCACCTCGATCGCGACCAGCGACGAGTCCGCGAGCGGGCCGATGCGCACCGACGCGTCGAGGCCCTCCTCGACCAGGTTCACCACCCGGTCCAGCATGAGCAGCTCGATCTTCACCTCGGGATGGCGCGCCAGGAACTCCGAGACCAGCGGCGCCAGGTGCAGCCGCCCGAACAGCACCGGCGCGCCAAGCGCGAGCCGGCCCCGCGGCGCGCCCTGCTTCGGCGACACCGCGGCTTCCACGTCCGCGACGTCGCCGAGGATGCGGCGCGCGCGATCGTAGTAGGCGCGCCCTTCGTCAGTGAGCGCGATGCGGCGCGTCGTGCGATTGAGGAGCCGCACCCCCAGCGAGCGCTCCAGCGCGGCCAGCGTCCGCACGGTCGACGGCGGCGAGGTGCCGAGCGCCGCCGCGGCGGCGGTGAGGCTGCCCTTCTCGACGATCTGAACGAAGGCTGCCATGGCGCGCAGTTTGTCCATGGCTGATTATTGCATTAAACACATCAATCAAGTGCTTTCAACGCCATTTATCCACCTGCTACAGAGGCTCAGAATCTGACCTGGCGAGCATGGGAACGGGCCCGCCGAACCTCAAGGAGCAAACGACATGGGCCACAGACTCTCGGAAATCCTGTTCACGGACGGCGTCCGCGCCGCGCAGGAGCGCTACGGCAGCCGCGCGCAGAACGAACGGCTGCGCACGGCGGGCCGCTCCAACGACACGCTGACCAAGGCAGAAACCGCTTTCATCCAGGCCCGCGACGGCTTCTACCTCGCGTCGGTGAGCGAATCGGGCTGGCCCTACATCCAGTTTCGCGGCGGGCCGGCCGGGTTCGTGCGCGTTCTGGACGACAAGACCCTCGGCTACGCCGACTTCCGCGGCAACCGCCAGTACATCAGCACCGGCAACATCGACCGCGACGGTCGCGTTGCGCTGATCTTCATGGACTACGCCCACCAGCAGCGGCTGAAGGCTCTGGGTCACGCGCGCATCGTCGACGCGGCGCAGGCGCCGGACCTGGCGCGGCAACTCGAGGTGCCGGGCTACCGCGCCCGCGTAGAGCGCGCGGTGTTGATCACCGTGGAAGCGTTTGACTGGAACTGCCCCCAGCACATCACCCCTCGCTACACCGAGGCGGAATTCGCGAGCCGGTGACTCGCGGCTCGGCCTCGGCTGGAACGGCGCAGTAAGTGGGGTTGAGTGGGTTCGGGAGACCTCAGGGTCAGACCCCATTAAAATATTTATAATATCAAATATTTATCGTCGTTTTCCCCATAAACCCACGCCCGCGCGGCGGGAGTTACACTTTCGCCTCCTCCTTCCTCCTTCCTCCTTAAAAGGATTTCCGTATGTCCACCCGTCTCAAAACCCTGCTCGGCGATTACCCAACCACCACACTGGCATTTTTCATTTTGGCGGGAAGCATGGTTATTGCGGGGCCGGCCGCTGCCCAGAGCTACCCGAACCGGGCTGTGAAGATTGTCGTTCCCTTTGCGGCCGGCGGAGGAACCGATGTCATGGCCCGCAACATTGCGCAGAAGTTGAACGAGGCGTGGGCACAACCGGTCCTGGTGGAGAATCGAACCGGCGCCGGCGGTCTCATCGGTGCCGACGCGGTCGCCAAATCGCCCCCCGATGGATATACCTTCCTGATGGGCACGACGACCACCGCGATCAACGCCAGCCTGGCCGTAAAGCCCCCTTACGACATGCAGCGGGATCTGCAACCCGTCGCCATGCTCAGCTTCTATCCCATGGCTGCAGTGGTGCTGGCCGACTCGCCGGTCCGCTCGTTAAAAGAGCTCGTCGCGCTATCGCACAAGCAATCGTTGAGTGCGGGTTCGGGCGGCAATGGAACGCCCCAGCATCTCGTGCTCGAAATGTTCAAGGGCGCGACTGGCGCAAAGATTCTGCACGTGCCCTATAAAGGCGGCAACCCCGCGCTGGTAGCTTTGCTTGGCGCTCAGAATGATGTGGTGTTTTCGCTGTGGCCGGAAGCCCTCACCCACGTGCAAGCGGGCAAGCTTCGCGCGCTGGCCGTGACGACCAGGGCCCGGCTTGCGCAGATGCCCGACCTTCCGACCACGGCGGAAGCCGGATTCCCCGGCGTCGAGGCCACGGGCTGGCAAGGCGTGATGGTTCGCGCCGGCACGCCGAAAGATATCGTTGCCAGGATCAATGCGCAATTGAGCAGCATCATGGCCGTGCCCGACATGAAATCCAAGATCGTGGAGCAAGGCTTTATTCCGGTCACGATGGGGGTCGGCGACACCGAAAAATTCGTAACCGCCGACGTCGAGCGCTGGGGAAAAATCATCCGCGACGGGAATATCAAGGCGGAGTAGT
>CAZCGD010000040.1:0-4777 GCA_964498105.1 uncultured Streptomycetaceae bacterium | reverse complement strand
CAGTGTAGCCATAGTCGCCGGCCTCGTGGAAAACGTGCGCGATGGACGCGGCGTTCCACATGATTTTCTTCGGTATGCAACCGACGTTGACACAGGTGCCGCCGAGCCGGCCACCCTCCACCAGCGCCACCTTCGCGCCATGGGAAGCCGCGCGGTTGGCCATGGCGATGCCGCCGCTGCCGCCGCCAATGACGATGAGATCGAATTCACGCTTCATTCGCAGACCCCAGTCCGAAAATTAGACATCAAGAAAAGCTGAGACACGAAGGACACTAAGGACACGAAGGAAAAACAATAATTGAACCGCCAGGACGCCATGAGAACCAGAATCCTTAACCACAAAGGAAAAACAAGGAGTCGAATCACGACTCACGAATCACGCTTCACGCCGTTCCAGGATACCGCGGCAAGTGCCAGTATAATAACGCCCTTTTACGATGCTCACCCCTTCCCAGATGCCTGCGGCGGGGAGCCGTGTACGGTCGCCGCCGCTGCACGGCTCCGCCGACGCGCTCCAGCTCGCAACCATCGCGCGCGCGCGCCGGCCGCTTGCCGTCTTCACCGCCACGGCCGCGGACGCGCAGCGGCTGCTCGAGGAAATTCCGTTCTTCGACCGCGGCCTCCGGGTCCACCTGCTGCCCGACTGGGAAACGCTTCCTTATGACGCGCTGTCGCCGCACCAGGACCTGGTGTCGGGACGGCTGGCGACGCTGTACCAGTTGATGCAGCGCGACTTCGACGTGATGATCGTGCCGGTCACCACGGCGCTCTACCGCTTCACGCCGGTGGAGTACCTCGCCGGCCGCTCGTTCTTCTTCAAGCAGGGAGAAGAGCTCGCCCCCGAGGCGCTGCGCGGTCAGCTCGTCACCGCCGGCTACGCGCACGTGACGCAGGTGGTGGCGCCGGGCGAGTACTGCGTCCGCGGTGGCCTGCTCGATCTCTTCCCCATGGGCAGCGCGGTGCCCTACCGTATCGAGCTCGACGACGATGTAGTGGAAAGCATCCGCAGCTTCGACGTGGACAGCCAGCGCTCGATCTACAAGGTAAGCGAGGTGCGGCTGCTGCCCGCGCGCGAGTTCCCGCTCGACGAGGAGGCGCAGACGCGGTTTCGCCGCGTGTTCCGCGAGAAGTTCGAGGGCGACCCCTCCCGCAGCCGCATCTACAAGGACATCTCGAAGGGGGTGCCCGCCTCCGGCATCGAGTACTACCTGCCGTTGTTCTTCGACCAGACCGCGCTCATCACCGATTACCTGCCGCCGGACACGGTGATCTGCGCCCAGGCCGGCCTCCAGGCGGCTGCCGAGCAATTCTGGAGCGACACCCACGCCCGCTACCTCATGCTGCGCGGCGACCGTGACCACCCCACCCTGCCGCCACAGGAATTGTTCTTGACCACGGATGAGTTTTTTGGGGCCATCAAGCCCTTCGCCCGCATCGATATGCAGACGGTTCAAGGTTCCACGTTCCAGGTTCCAGGTTCAAACACGGAATCCGAGACCCGGAATATTGAACATGGAACTTTGAACTTGGAACTTGGAACCGCGGCGGCGGCGACGGCGGCACTGCCGCCGCTAGCCGTGGAGCGGAGGGCCGATGATCCTCTTCATCGGCTCCGCGCGTTCGCAGCGGCGTTCGATGGCCGGGTGCTGGTTCTGGCGGAAGGCGCGGGCCGGCGCGAGACGATGCTCGAGTACTTCGGCCTGAACGATCTCAAGCCGGCGCCTGCGGATGATTTCGCGGGCTTCAGCGCCGCGGCCAACCGCTTCATGCTCGGCGTCGGCCCGCTGCACTCGGGTTTCGTGCTCGCCGACCCGCCGCTCGCGGTCGTCACCGAGAACGAGCTCTACGCGCAGCAGGCGCGGCCGCGGCGCGAGCGGGAAGCGGCGGCGCGGGTCTCGCCGGAGGGCATGTTGCGCGACCTGTCGGAGGTCAAGGCCGGCGACCCCGTGGTACACGAGAGCCACGGCATCGGCCGCTACCTCGGATTGCTGACCATGAACCTCGGCGAGGGTGAAACGGAGTTCCTGACGCTGGAATACGCCGGCGGCGACAAGCTCTACGTGCCGGTATCGAGCCTGCACCTGATCTCCCGCTACAGCGGAGCGCCGGCGGAAGCCGCGCCGCTGCACCAGCTCGGCAGCGGGCAATGGGAAAAAGCTAAGAACAAGGCGGCGCGGCAGGTCCGCGACACCGCGGCCGAGCTGCTCGAACTCTACGCCCGGCGCGCGGCCCGACAGGGCCATGCGTTCGGCCTGAAGGTCCACGACTACGATGCGTTCGCGGAAGGCTTCCCGTTCGAGGAGACCCCCGACCAGGCCGCCGCGATCAAGGCCGTGATCGAAGACCTGAAGAGCGGCAAGCCGATGGACCGCCTCATCTGCGGCGACGTTGGCTTCGGCAAGACGGAAGTGGCGCTGCGCGCCGCCTTCGTCGCGGTGGCCGACGGCAAGCAGGTCGCGGTGCTGGTGCCGACCACGCTCCTCGCCGAACAGCATTTCAACACCTTTTCCGACCGCTTCGCGCAAGTTGCGGATACGTGGCCGGTGAAGATCGCGGAGCTGTCGCGCTTTCGCAGCGTGAAGGAGACGGCCGCCGCGCTCGCGGGCCTGGCGGAAGGCCAGGTCGACATCGCGATCGGCACCCACAAGCTGCTGTCCCGCGACGTGAAGTTCAAGCAGTTGGGGCTTGTCATCGTGGACGAGGAGCACCGCTTCGGCGTGCGCCACAAGGAACGGCTGAAGGCCCTGCGCGCGGAAGTGGACGTGCTGACGCTCACCGCGACGCCGATCCCGCGGACACTCGCGATGTCGCTGGAGGGCCTGCGGGATTTCTCGGTGATCGCCACCGCGCCGGAACGCCGGCTGGCGATCAAGACCTTCGTCTCCCGCACGAGCCGCCCGCTGATCCGCGAGGCGGCGCTGCGGGAGCTGAAGCGCGGCGGCCAGATTTATTTCCTGCACAACGACATCGACACCATCCGGCACGTCGAGGAATCGCTCACTGGGCTGCTGCCCGAAGCAAGCATTCGGGTCGCGCACGGGCAGATGCGCGAGCGGGATCTCGAACACGCGATGCGCGACTTCTACCAGCAGCGCTTCAACCTCCTGCTGTGCACCACCATCATCGAGTCCGGCATCGACATACCGACCGCCAACACCATCATCATCAATCGCGCCGACAAGTTCGGGCTCGCGCAACTGCACCAGTTGCGCGGGCGCGTCGGCCGCTCGCACCACCAGGCCTACGCCTACCTGCTGCTGCCGGACGAAGGCAACATCACCGCGCAGGCGAAAAAGCGCCTGGAAGCGATCCAGATGATGGAAGAGCTGGGTTCCGGCTTCTTTCTCGCCATGCACGACCTGGAGATCCGCGGGGCGGGCGAAGTCCTGGGTGAGTCGCAGAGCGGCGAGATGCAGGAAGTCGGCTTCAACCTCTACTTGCGCATGCTCGATGCCGCGGTGCGCTCGCTCAAGGAGGGACGCGAGCCCGACCTCTCGGCGCCGCTCGATGTCGGCACCGAGATCAACCTGCACGTGCCGGCGCTGCTGCCGGCCGGCTACTGCAGCGACGTGCATGAGCGGCTCGTGCTCTACAAGCGGCTCGCCAATTGCGAGACGGCCGGGGTGCTGGAGTTGCTGCAGGAAGAACTGGTGGACCGCTTCGGGCTGCTGCCCGAGCCGGCGCGCGCGCTGGTCGAGTGCCATCGCCTGCGCATCCAGGGAAGAGCGCTCGGCATTTCGCGCATCGACGCGTCGGACGCGGCGATCCTGCTGCAGTTCGTGCCCAAGCCGCCGATCGAGCCGGCCCGGGTGCTGAACCTGGTGCGGCAGAAAAAGCACTACCGGTTCGCGGGGCAGGACAAGCTGCGCATCGAGCTCGCGTTGCCCGACCTGAAATCCCGCGTCACAGCCATCCGCCAGGCGTTCGGCGAGCTGGCAGCCGGTCGGAACTAGTATCATACGACGCCATGAACCTCACCGCGCGGCGCGCCGTCGTTCTCGTCACCGAGCTGCTGACGTTCCTGCTGGTAACGACCGTCATGACTTACTTCATTTCGTACGTCGCCGCGCCCGAGTTCGCACCCGGCAGCGAGCCGACCGCCGATTTCCCGGTGATCGCCTACGACGGGGACCGCGAGCAGCCGGACGCGAAGCGCTACCGCGTCATGCCCTGGAGCGATTGGCAGAGCTACGCCGAGAGGAATCCCGGGGCCAGCCTGCTGCTGCCAGAGCAGTCCCGGGCCCTGCAGGTCGGCGACCAGGACCAGGCTTCGTTCTCGGTGACGGATAGCGGCGAATCACGGCAGTCGGTCGACCTGACGTGGCGATCGGGCAGCGAGGAGCGGCGCGCGCACTACGTCGCACAAGCGCGCGCCCTCGAGCCGCGCAGCCTGCACACGATCACCACCAGGACATTCCTTCTGGCCGCGCTAGCCGGCTTTGGCGCCGGGATGCTGATCGGCAGATTCATGCGGCGGCGCTGGCTGCCGCGGCCGGGCGATATCGTGCAGCTGAGCTAAAGAATGTTCAAAGTTCAAAGTTCCAAGTTCAAAGTCAGAACCTTCGATTTGCAGCCCACTTGAACCTGGAACCTTGAACTTTGAACTTCGAACCTTGAACCTTGAACCTTGAACCTTGAACCTTGAACCTTGAACCTTGAACCTTGAACATTGAACATTGAACCCGGAACCCGACATGCCCCTGATCCGACCCTTTGCCGGCCTGCGCCCGGCGTCCGGCCGTGCCGCCGAAGTCATCGCCCCTCCCTACGACGTGCT
>CAZCGD010000039.1:0-6206 GCA_964498105.1 uncultured Streptomycetaceae bacterium | reverse complement strand
AAGCTCCGCGCCAAGTTCAAACAGATCAATTTCCCATCGGCTTGATCAATCAGGCTTGATCCCCACCGCGCGCACCACCTTGCCCCACTTCTCGAGCTCCGCTTTGAGAAAGCCGGAGAACTCGTTGGGCGCCAGGTTGCGGGTCTCGAAGGCCTGACGCGCGAGCTGCTCGCGGAAGTCCGCGTTCGCGGCAATTCTCCTCAGCTCGGAGCGGAGCCGCTCCGCCACATCGCGTGGCGTCCGGGCCGGGACGACCAGTACGTACCAGGAGGGAACGTTGACCCCGGCGACGCCGCTTTCGGCGAGCGTCGGGATCTCGGTTGCGAGCGGCGAGCGGGCGGGGCTGGTGACGGCCAGCGCGACCAGGCGGTTGGCGCGCACGAGGGGCATGCTCGAGGTGATCGAGCCGAAGAACAGGTGGCTTTCGCCGGCGAGGACCGCGCCGGCGGCGGGACCGGCGCCCTTGTATGGCACGTGCACGAGGTTGACTCCGACCACCATTTTGAACAGCTCCCCCGCCAGATGCAGATTGGTGCCGCTGCCGCTCGAAGCGTAATTGAACTTGCCGGGCTGACTCTTCGCGAGGGCGATGAATTCCCTCACCGAGCGCGCCGGGAGCGCTGGATTGATGACCACGATGTGGTAGGAAGAGGCGAGCGGGTCGAGGGCGGCGAAATCCCTCTCCGGATCGTACGGCAGCTTCGAAATCGTGGGAGAGATGGCGAGCGGACCGATGAAACCGAGCAGCATCGTGTAGCCATCGGCCGGCGCCTTGGCCGCAGTATCAGTCGCGATGACGCCGCCGCCGCCCGCGCGATTGTCCACGACCACCTGCTGGCCGAGCGCCTCGCCGAGCCGGCCGCCGAGCAGGCGCGCAAGGAGATCGACGCCGCCGCCGGGCGGGAAGGGCACCAGCAGTCGCAGCGGGCGCGAAGGATAATCGGCCGCGACTGCCGGCAACGCGGCCGATAATGATGCGGTGACGGTCAGAAACGCCGCGAGCAGGAGCGAGGCCGTCCGGCTCAGCGCGACATACGATCGCATCATTTCACTCTGCTTCGAATCCCGGTTAAACAATTACCTCATTACAGCCTGTCGGCTCGGCGGTAACCCAGTGCGATTACCCATGCGTTCACACCAACCGCTCATGATGGCAAGTCCGACAGGCTGCTAGAATAGCAAGAAACTCCCTTTGACTTTCAACCGGCTTCCATCGAGTAGCCTTGCCAACGCGCACCTCATGACAGAGCAAGTCTATGCCCACGCGGCGGTGGTGGCGGGCCAATCCGGCGGCGGTCATTCTCCGGCCGCCAGTCCGGTCGAGGAAACCTTGTGCCCGGTGGTGGCCCACGAATGGGTCAACGACGAGTACAAGCACCTCGTCGTCAAGGCCACGCCCAAGGCGCTCGCCGCCCAGCCGGGGCAGTTCTTCCACCTGCTCTGCCCCTCGCCCGACGAAGGCGAAGTCTGGTTCCGGCGGCCGCAAAGCGTGTATCGCGTCGCGCGCTCGAGCGGGCGTCTCGAGTTTCTGTACAAGATCGCCGGGCGCGGCACCAAAGGCCTGGCGACGCTCGAGCCCGGCGACACGTTGAACATGCTCGGGCCACTGGGCGTCGGCTTCAAGCTGGCGCCGCAATGGAAGAACGTCGTGGTGCTCGGGCGCGGCGTGGGGCTCGCCACGATGGCGCCGATCTCCCAGCTCGCCGGCGAGCGCGGCGCGCGGGTGACGGCCATCCTGAGCGCGCGCCGGGAAGACCTGGCGATGGCGGCCGATCTCTTCGAAGCCGTCGGCACCGTCATCAAGGTGCTCGATACCGACGGCACGAGCGCGGTCGGAAACGTCGAGGCGATCCTGCGCAAGCTCATCGCGGAGAAGAAGGCAGACGCGTTCTTCACCTGCGGCTCGAACCGGCTGATGCAGTTGATGAAGCGGCTCGGAAGAGAGCATGGCATCCCCGGACAGATGGCGATGGAACAGATCATGGCGTGCGGGCTGGGGCCCTGCTATATCTGCGTGCGCACCTTCGAATTCAAGGGCAAGCTGGAAATGCGCCGCGTCTGCGTCGAAGGCCCGGTATTCGACCTTCAGGAGTGCCTCGGATGGTAGACCTGTCAGTGAAAATCGGGCGCGTCGCGCTCGCGAACCCGGTCATGCCGGCCTCCGGCACGTTCTCGGCGGAGTTTTCCCAGGTCATAGACCTGAACCGCCTCGGCGCGCTGGTGACGAAGACCGTATCCCGCAACTACCGCGCGGGCAATCCGCCGCCGCGGGTGTCGGAAACCGAGGCCGGCATGATCAACTCGATCGGCCTGCCGACCAAGGGCCTGCAATACTTCCTCGACGTGCAGCTCCCGGAATACAAGCGCTTCAAGCCGCCGCTCATCGCCAGCGTCACCTCCACCGACATCGAGGATTTTGCCGCCATGGCGCGCGAGGTGAGCGTCCCCGGGGTGGATGCGATCGAGCTCAATATCTCGTGCCCGACGCGCGAACCGGGCGGCGGCAACTTCGCGTTGAACGAGGAGCACACTTACAAGGTGGTGAAGCGCTGCCGGGAGGCCACGGAGAAGCCGCTGTGGGCCAAGCTCTCGCCCAATGCCGGCGAGATCTCCGCGGTTGCGGAAGCGGCCGAGAAGGCGGGAGCGAACGCAATCACCGTGTCGAACACGATACTCGGGCTCAAGATCAACCTGGAGACGTTCCGCTCCTGCATCGGCCAGGGCTACGGCGGGATCTCGGGGCCCGGGGTGAAGCCCATCATCCTGCGCATGGTGCACCAGTGCTCGAAGTGCGTGAAGATCCCGATCATCGGCTGCGGCGGCATCATGAAGGTGGAGGACGTGGTCGAGTACCTGCTCGCGGGCGCAACCGCGGTCGAAATCGGCTACCTCAACTTTCGCAATCCGACGGGGATGATCGCGCTCATCGACGGGCTCGAGAAGTGGTGCCAGGCCCGCGGCTTCAAGCGCGTCTCCGATTTGACTGGCGCGATGCTCGCCCACCCGCCGCTCGACACCTACGAAGCGGGCAAGATGGGCATCAGTTAAGAATTGCCACGTGGCAATTCTTTAATCAAGGAAAACAGGAGCAGAATACATTGAGGAAAGTTCGGATAACACTTTCTGCCAGCACTCGCATTGCATGAAATCATCTGCATTTATCTGCGTTTATCTGCGGTTCCATCTGGTTTTTGAGCGCCCGTGAACCGCATCACCATCCGCAAGCCCGACGACTGGCACCTGCACGTGCGCGATGGCGCGATGCTGAAGGCCGCGCTGCCGTTCACCGCGAGGCATTTCGGCCGTGCGATTATCATGCCGAACCTGCTGCCGCCGGTGTGTACAGTGAAGGAGGCGGAGGCGTATCGCGCCCGCATCATGAAAGCGCTGCCCGCGGGCGCGAAGTTCGAGCCGCTGATGACGTGCTACATGACGCACGAGACCAGTCCGGACGAAGTGGAGGCCGGGTTCAGGGCGGGCGTTTTCACCGGCGTCAAGATCTATCCGGCGAACGTGACGACCAACTCCGCGGCTGGAGTCTCCGATTTCAGGAAAATCCGCCGCGTCATCGAGCGCATGGAGAAAATCGGCATGCGCCTGCTGATCCATGGCGAGGTGATCGACCCCGAAGTCGACGTATTCGACCGCGAAGCGGTGTTCATCGAGCGCGAACTCATCCCGCTCACGCGTGATTTCCGGGGTCTCAAGGTGATTCTCGAGCACGTGTCCTCGAAGGTCGGCGTCGACTTCGTGCGCTCGAATGCGGGGCAGGTGGGCGCCACCATCACGCCCTACCACCTGATGCTGACGCGCACCGACTGGCTCGGCTGGGGCAACCGCCCCTATATGTATTGCGCGCCGGTCATCAAGACGGCGAAAGACCGCGCTGCGCTGCGCGCAGCCGCGACCTCCGGCGAGAGCAGCTTTTTCGTGGGGACGGACTCGGCGCCGCACCCGGTGACGAGAAAGCTCGACGTGGTCGGCGCCGCGGGGCTCTTTAATTCACCGGTAGCGATCGAGTCCTACGCGCAGGTGTTCGCGGAGGAGAACGCGCTTGACCGGCTCGAAGCATTTGCCTCGCTCAATGGTCCGCGGCACTACGGTCTGGCGCCGAACCCGGAGACGATCACGCTCGAGCGCACGCCATGGCAGGCGCCGCTCGAAATGAAAGTCGACGGCCCCGAGGAACGCGCGCTGATCCATCGTGGCGGCGAGACGATTCCGTGGCGGGTTCTCTCGTAGCCGCAATGGAGTTCGACAACACCCTGGAAGTGCCGTTGCCGCCCGCGGAAGCGTGGCAGGTGCTGCTCGACATCAGGCGTATCGCGACCTGCATACCCGGCGCCGAGCTGACCGAGGTCGTGGACGAGCGCACCTACAAGGGTAAAGTGGCGGTGCGCATCGGGCCCGTCGCGATGTCTCTGGTCGGACGGGCGAGGCTGGAGGAGATCGATCATGACCACCACCAGGCGCGCGTCAAAGCGCAGGGCGCGGATCCCAAGGGCCGCGGCAGCACCGACGCGGTGATCGATTTCCGGCTGGAACCGGCCGGGACCGGCACCCGCGTGTTGATTCATACCGACGTGAAGCTGGCGGGATCGATCGCCCAGTATGGCCGCGGCTCCGGCATGATCCAGAGCATCGCCTCGCAACTGATCGCGCAGTTCGGGAGCGCCCTGAAGGCGCAGATCGAGCAGCCCGGACCCCAGGCAGACACCATTGCTCCACCCGCCGTCAGTCCGATTTCCGGTTTGTCGGTGCTCGGAAAAGCGGTGTGGGACTCCATCGCGCAACCCTCAAACAAACCGCCGGCCAAACCCTGAGCCAATGAAGCCGGCACCGTTCGTCTATCACGCGCCAAGGACGGTTGAGGAAGCGGTCGCCCTGCTCGCCGAAGTCGCTCCCAGGGACGGACGCGTGCTGGCGGGCGGGCAGAGCCTGGTGCCCGCGATGGCATTGCGCCTGGCGTTACCCGCTCACCTCGTGGACATCAACGGTGTGAAAGGGCTCGACCGCCTGGCAGTGGAAGCGGGCGAGCTTGCGATCGGCGCCTGCGTGCGGCACGCGGCCTTCCACCGGCCGGCGGCGGAGGGTCCGCTGGGAGCGTTGCTCTCGCACGTGGTCCGCCACATCGCGCACTATCCGATCCGCACTCGCGGGACTTTCTGCGGCAGCCTGGCCAATGCCGATCCCGCATCGGAGTGGTGCCTGGTCGCGGCAACGCTGGACGCAAGGATGGTGGCGCGCAGCGTGCGCGGCGCCCGCACGATCGCCGCGGCCGATTATTTCCAGGGCGCGATGACGACGGCCCTGGCGGCGGACGAGCTGCTCGCGGAGGTGCGTTTGCCGCTGCTTTCCGCGACTACCCGATTCGGCTTTTGCGAGTTCAGCCGGCGTGCCGGCGACTTTGCGATCGCCATGACGCTTGCGACCTATCGGCTCGAGAAGGGCGTCATGATCCAGCCGCGTATCGGCGTTGGTGGTGTCGAAGGCAAGCCGCGGCGGATTTCCGAGGCCGAGGCCGCGCTGGAAGGGAAACGTCCGGGCAAGGATGCTTTTCGTGACGCTGCGGATGCCGTTGCCCGGATCGTCGTGCCCCTCGATGACATCAGGTATCCGGCCCGCTACCGGCGAGACGTTGCGCGGGCAATGACCCGCCGGGCCCTTGAAAGTGCGGCTGCATGAAGACCAGTGTCACGATCAATATCAACGGCAAAGACCACTCAGTTGAGGTCGAGCCGCGGCGTACGCTCGCCGATGCGATCCGCGAGGATTGCGGCCAGACCGGGACGCATCTCGGCTGCGAGCACGGCGTGTGCGGCGCCTGCACCGTCCTGCTCGACGGCGAGCCGGTGCGTTCCTGCCTGATGTTCGCGGTGCAGGCTGAGGGACGGAACATCCGCACCGTCGAAGGGCTGGCGGAGAAGGAAAATGAGGGCGAGCGGCTGCACCCGCTGCAGCGCGCGTTCATCGAGCACCACGGGCTGCAATGCGGTTTCTGCACGCCGGGGTTCCTGATGCTCGCCGCCGGCACGCTGGAGCGGCAGCCCGGCATCAGCGACGAGGAGCTGCTCGAGGTGCTGTCGTCCAACCTGTGCCGCTGCACCGGCTACAAGAACATCGTCAAGGCCGTGCGCGCCGCGGCGGTGGAAATGCGGGCGCGCAAATGAAGACGGGCGTCGTCGGTCAGTCCGTTTCGCGCCTGG